>CAYTWS010000124.1:0-5470 GCA_964442145.1 uncultured Ectothiorhodospiraceae bacterium
CGATGGATCACTCTAGCCACTCCCTTCGGGCGGTACTGACGATGAGCGACTCCCCGCATGGGCCACTAGCGCCCCTCGACGGCCTCGCGGAAAACCTGCGTCAGCTCGGCCGCCGTAACGGGTACGGGATTCGTAACGGCCGGCGGGTCGATCTCGCCCAACCGCCCGATCTCGTCGGCGCGCGCCGTATCGACGCCGAGCTCCGCCAGCGTCCGGGGGATGCCCAGGCGCTCGCGCAGCTGCATCACCCAGTCGTAGACGGCATCGAAGCTGGGCTCGGACAGCCCGAGCACGCGCGCGATCGGCCCCATGCGCTCGGCGATCGCCGGGCGATTGAAGCGCAGGACGTAAGGCATCACCACGGCATTGGTCAGGCCGTGATGGGTATGATAGATCGCGCCGACCGGGTGCGAGATCGCGTGCACCGCGCCCAGGCCCTTCTGGAACGCGGTCGAGCCCATGCTCGCGGCGGCGAGCATATGCGTGCGGGCCTCGATATCGCCGCCATCGTCGTAGGCACGCGGTAGCGCGGTCGCGATCAGGCGCAACCCCTCGAGCGCGATGCCGTCGGCCATCGGGTGGAAGCCGGGCGCACACCATGCCTCGAGGCAATGGCTGAGCGCGTCCATCCCGGTCGCGGCCGTGAGATGCGGCGGAAGACCGACCGTGATCTCGGGATCGAGGATTACCGCTTGGGGCAGCATCCGCGGATGGAAGATGATCATCTTCCGGGAGGTCTCCTCGTTCGTGATCACCGAGCCGCGCCCCACCTCCGATCCCGTGCCGGCCGTCGTGGGAATCGCGATGCAGGGGACCACGCCGTCGGCGTTGGCCCGCTTCCAGTTGTCGCCGATGTCCTCGAAGTCCCAGATCGGGCGGTTCTGGCCCACCATCAGGGCCACCGCCTTGGCGGCGTCGAGCGCACTCCCCCCGCCGAGGGCGATGACGCTGTCGTGGCCGCCGGCGCGGAAGGCGCGCACACCCGCGTCGACGTTCGCCCCGGTGGGATTGCCCTGAATCTCGCTGAACAGCTCGACCGCGATCCCCGCTTGGCCGAGCGCGCTGGTCGCCTCGTCGACGACCGCCAGGCCGCAGACGCCGGGATCGGTGACCAACAACGGCCGCTGGAAACCGTGCTCGCGGCAAAGCTCGGGTAGCTCGGCGATGCGGCCCGGCCCGACCCGGACGTTGGTCGGGAACCCCCAATTCGCGGTCACCCGCGCCGGATCGTAGTCTCCAGCACTCATCATGCGTCTCCGGTATCGGTTCGAAGATGGAAGCTCTTGGGCCGGGTGAGCTGCTCGTAGCCCAGGATCGAGAGCGTGCAGCCACGCCCGGTCCGGCGAACGCCGGTCCAGGCCAGCGCCGGATCCAGGTAGTCGCAGCGGTTCATATAGACCGTGCCCGTCTCGAGACGATCGCCCAGCGCCTGCGCGGCGTCGACGTCGCTGGTCCAGATCGCGGCGCTGAGACCGTAGTCGGAGTCGTTCATCAGCTCGATGGCATCGTCGTCGGAGCGGACTTTCATGATGCCGGCGACCGGGCCGAAGCTCTCGTTGGTCATCAGCTCCATCGAATGCGTCGCCCCGGCGACCAAGCGCGGCGCCAGATAGGCGCCCCCCTCGTCCGGATAGGCCGTGGCATCGATGAGCTCGTGCGCACCGGCGGCGACGGCGTCGGCCACCTGCCGGCGCACGAAATCGGCGGCCTCCGGCTTGACCAATGGGCCCAGGGTCGTCGCCGGATCCAGCGGGTCACCCAGGCGCAGCGCCCGGGCGTGGCCGAGCAAACCCTCGACCAAGTCGTCGTAGACCGCCTCGTGCACGTACACCCGCTCGAGCGAGCAGCACGATTGGCCCGCGTTGGAGAACACGCCGTCGGCGACACCCGCGGCCGCGTGCGCCAGGTCCGCGTCCGGGCGCACGTAGACCGGATCCTTGCCCCCGAGCTCCAGGCCCGTGCCGGGAAAGCCGGCGGCCTCGGCGACCGCGCGCTGCACGGCGCGGCCTCCCCCAACGGAGCCGGTGAAGCAGACCATGCGCACCGGCTCCGATTGGATCACCGCCGCCGCCGTGGCGTGATCCATGGGCAGCGCCTGGAACACACCCTCGGGCAGGCCCGCCTCGGCAAGCACCCGCGCCATGCGCTCGCCCGCGGGCACCGTCTGCAGGGCGTGCTTGAGGATAACGGCATTGCCCGCGGCCAGCGCCGGCCATACGGAGTTCACCGCCGTCATGTACGGGAAGTTCCAGGGTGCGATCGTGAGCACGACCCCCACGGGCTCGCGCCGTATGAATCGGCGGAAGCCGGATACGGGCTCCGGCTCGATATCGGCCAACGCTTGCGGCGCCGCGTCGATCATGTAGCGGGCGCGCTCCTCGAAGCCGCCGACCTCACCGCCGCCCTGGGCGACGGGGCGGCCCATGGTGCGCGCGAGCTCCTGGGCGATGTCGTCGCGCTCGGAGACGATGCGGTCCACCGCCTCCGACAAGATGCGCTGGCGCTCCGCCAGCGGCGTCGCGCGCCAGCTCCTTTGCGCTTTCGCCGCCCGCTCGACACCGGCGAGCGCCGCATCCTGCCCGGTCAAGCGCCGCTCGCCATACACCGAGCCGTCGCCCGGGCTAATGATCTGGAACGTATCGGTCATAGTCACACCCTCGGACCCCTAATGTGCCTACCCACCGAGACGGGCGACACCCCACGACGGCCATCGCGGCACCGCCGCGCGGCGTGCGCTACATGCGCTCGAACGTGCGGTAGTGCTCCCAGTCGGTGATCGCAGCGTTGAACGCGTCCAGCTCGATCTGGGCCATGTGCGTGTAGTGCTCGACGACGTCGTCGCCGAACGCCTCGGCCGCCACCGGGCTGGCCGCGAACAGGTCGCGGGCATCGCGCAGTGTCTCCGGCACACGCGGCTTGTCCGCCTCGTAGGCGTTGCCGTCGAACGCCGGCTCCAGCGCCAGCTCGTTGTCGACACCGTGGATACCGCCGGCGATCATCGCGGCCAGTGCCAGGTGCGGGTTCACGTCCCCGCCCGGCACCCGATTCTCGATCCGCAGCGACGGGCCTTCGCCCACGAGCCGCAGCGCGCAGGTGCGATTGTCCCGGCCCCATGCCACCGCCGTGGGCGCGAAGCTGCCGGGCACATAGCGCTTGTAGGAATTGATGTTGGGCGCGAACAGCAACGTCAAATCCCGCAGCGCCGCTTGGACGCCCGCGACGAAATGGCGCCCCAGTGTCGACAGCTCCTCGCCCTCGGCCATGACCGGCTCGCCCTCGAGCGAGCGGACACTGAGATGGATGTGGCACGAGTTGCCCTCGCGCTCGTTGAACTTCGGCATGAACGTCAACGCATATCCTTCCTGCGCCGCGATCTCCTTCGCGCCGTTCTTATAGATCGCGTGCGCGTCCGCCGTCTCCAATGCCGGTCCGAATCGGAAGTTGATCTCGTACTGGCCCAGATTGCACTCGCCCTTGGCGTCCTCGACCTCGAGGCCCGCATCCATCATCTCGTTGCGGATGCGCCGCAGAAGCGGCTCCATGCAAGGTGTGTCCAGCAGCGCGTAGTCGACGTTGTAGCGGGTCGCATGCGCGAGGTCGCGATAGCCTTTGTGCCAAGCCGTCTCGAAGCTGTCGCGGAACAGGATGAATTCGAGCTCGGTGCCGGCATAGGCGCTCAGTCCGCGCTCCGCGAGGCGCTCGATCTGGCGGCGCAGGATCTGGCGCGGCGACACGGCCACCGGCGTGCCGTCGTCCCACGCCAGATCGCTCATGACGACGGCCGAGCCCTGGTGCCACGGCATGCGCCGCAGCGTCGACAGATCCGGGACGAAGGCGAAGTCCCCGTAGCCGGTCGACCAGGACGCGTGGCGGTAGCCCGGCACCGGATTCATCTCGATGTCCACGGCCAGCTGGTAATTACACCCCTCCGCCTTGTCTTCGGCGATCTCGTCGAGGAAGTGCTCGGCCGTGAGCCGCTTGCCTTGAAGCCGGCCCTGCATATCCACCATGGCCAAGGCGACGGTGTCGTATTCCCCCTTGTCCGCGCCCGCGCGCAGATCCTCGAGCGACAATCGACCGCGATTGTTCTGTCGAGACATATTGCTCATCTCCCCGTTGCCGCCGTTCGTTGCCGTGCGCCACCTCGCTCATGCGGCTACGACTGCATCCAGCGAATCGTTCCGCCTTCCCGCTTTGCAGCCGCGCCGTCTCAGCGGTAGACCAGCTCCGGGAGCCACAGCGCGATCTGCGGGAAGACCATGATCAACGCCAGCCCGACCAGCATGACCAGTACGAACGGGATGATCGAATGATAGATATCGCCCAGCGTGATCTCGGGCGGAGACATCGCCCGCATGAGAAACAGATTGTAGCCGAATGGCGGTGTCATGTACGCGATTTGCACCGTCACCGTGTACAGGACACCGAACCATACGGGATCGAAGCCCAGCTTGATGACCAGCGGGATGTACAGCGGGGCTACCAGCACCAGCATCGCGGTGTCGTCCAGGAACAACCCCATGATCAAGAACGACAGCTGCATCATGATCAGCACCGCCCACGGGTTCAGATCCCAGCGCTCGATGAACACGTTCTGCAGCGCATCCCCTGCGCCGAGACCGTCGAACACCGCGGAGAAACCGAGTGCCGCCATGATCACCCACATGAACATGCAGCTCACGCTCAGCGTCTTGCGCACGGTCTCGTGGATGACGCGCCAATTCAGCCGTCCCCGCAGGGCCGTCACCAGCGTCGCCAGCCCGGCGCCGACGCCCGAGCTCTCTACGAGGCTGGTCACGCCCATGAGGAAAAGACCGGTCATCGTGAATATGATCAAAAGCGGTAACAGCCCGGCCTGTAACAGGCGCATCTTTTGGCCGAACGTCAGCTCACGCCGCTCACTCGCCGGCAGCGGCGGCCCGAGCTGCGGCTGCAGCTTGCACCGGATGACGATGTAGAGGATGAACAGGGTGGCCAGCAACAGCCCCGGCAAAACGCCCGCCAGCCAGAGCTGCCCCACCGGCACCCGGGCGATCATGCCGTAGAGCACCAGGACGACGCTGGGCGGGACCATGATCCCGAGGGCGCTGCCCGCTTGTATGACGCCGCTTATCATGCGCTTGTCATAGTTGCGCTTGAGCAGCTCGGGCAAAGCGATGCTGGCGCCGATCGCCATGCCGGCGACGCTCAGGCCGTTCATGGCGGCGATGCCCACCATCAGCCCCATCGTCCCGACGGCGAGCCCACCGTGCAGCGGCCCGGTGAAGACGTGGAACATCTCGTAGAGGTCGTCGGCGATGCCCGACTCGGACAGCATGTATCCGAGATAGATGAACATCGGCAGCGTCAAAAGGGGATACCAATTGAGCAGCGTGATGCTCGCGTTGAACGGAATCTCGAGGCCCCCGGGCCCCCACCACAGCAGCGCGAACGCCGACGCGATGGAGCCGATCACGACGAAGATGCGCTG
>CAYTWS010000125.1:0-1911 GCA_964442145.1 uncultured Ectothiorhodospiraceae bacterium
CACGCCCACGTATTGATCGAACCACGAGTCCACGATGAGCGCCTTGGGCGGCGCCTCGGCATCCCCTTGCGGTGGCGGCACCTGCTCGACCAAACGCTCGAGCAGGTCGACCACACCTTCTCCCGACTTCGCCGAGACACGCACGGCGTCCATCGCTTCCAGTCCGATGACGTCCTCGATCTCCTGGGCCACCCGATCGGCGTCGGCAGCCGGCAAATCGATTTTGTTGAGCACCGGGATGACTTCGAGATCGAGACCGATGGCCGTATAGCAGTTGGCCACGCTTTGCGCTTCCACACCTTGCGACGCATCGACGACGAGCAAGCCGCCCTCGCACGCCTGTAGCGAGCGAGCCACCTCGTAGGAGAAGTCCACGTGCCCCGGGGTGTCGATGAAATTCAAGAGATACTCTTCGCCGTTGCGGGCGGTGTATTTCAGCGAGACCGCTTGGGCCTTGATGGTGATACCGCGCTCGCGCTCTAGATCCATCGAGTCGAGCATCTGGTCCGGGTGCTCGGCCACCAAACTGCAGTTCTCGATGAACCGATCGGCCAGGGTCGACTTGCCGTGGTCAATGTGCGCAATGATCGAGAAGTTGCGGATGTGCTGCCTATCCATGAGAGGTCATACCTGCCAGCGCCCGCTCGAGCGCGGCGCGGTCGAAGAAATGGTGGCAAATCTCTTCGCCGTCCAGTAGCAGGACGGGGATGCGCGTGTTGTGCTCCGCCCGCAGTGTCGGATCCCTATCGATATCGACGCTTTCGATGGTAAGGCCATGGCGCGCGGCAACGGGGCGGGCCTCGGCCAATAGGTCATCGCAAAGGCCGCAGCCTTTTCGTGTATACAGAGTCAAGCGTGACGCCATTCGACGTGCTCCGGGAAAGCGAAAGGCGGGATCGTGCGACCCGGGCCGGATCCCTGCGACCGTGAGCCAAGCGTTGCAGGCGAATGCGGCGACGCGCGCACCCGGGCACCTTCGTCGAGGCGCCGCTGCAGCGCAATGTGGACTGCACGATCTCCGGTGCCCGAACGGCCCAGGATCGTAGCATAACGGGGACTCGCTGTCCGAAGCAGTGGGGGTGGACGCTAGGGCTGATCGGCGGCGCGTTCGACCGAGCGCGCGATCCGCTTGACAGTCGCGCCCGGCACCTCACCGACCGCGGTGATCTGATGCCCGTGGCGCTCCAGGCCGAACGCGTGGACCGCGCCCATGCGCGACAGGCCCTCAAGGGGCATATCGCCTTGGTCCTGTGGCGACTCGACGAAAACGGAGACAGAAGCGAGACCGTCGGTGAACACGGAGTGCTGGACGGCGTGCCCGCGCGGCGGCATCGCCTCGCGCTGGTGGGTCACGTTGCGAAAACCGGGCGGCAGGTCGGTGACGCGCCAATCCGGATCGTCGATCGAGCTGCCTTCGGCGCCCCCGCCTACGTGCTCGGTATATTCCATTCCGTCGAGCGTGCGCTCGAACGCCTGCTTGGACACGCTGTCGACGAGCTCGAGGCGCGTGAACATGAGCCGTTCGACCGCTTGGCCATCGCTGCCCAATAGATCGGAGCGCAACAGCAGATCGGATGCCTGGCCGATCCACATCCGATAGCCATAGCGATACCCATCGCGCGGCTCGATGCGAACCAGATCGGCACGGCGCCCCGCCATCCTGGCCTCGCCCTCGATCGTGGCCGCGTATTGGCCGGGCAGCTCCTCGAGCCCGCGCGGGGGCTTGGGCGGCAGGACGTCGCCCGGGCGCTGCGACACCATGACCCGTTCGCTGGCCGGCCAAACGCAGGTGACCTCGTCGCCCATCCGGATCACCTCGAACTTCTCGCCCGAGAGTGTGCGCAGGCGCTCGTGCTCGGTCTCGTCGATGTAGCCGTGGACGAGTGACATGGCGTCGAGCTTCTGCCCGTG
>CAYTWS010000125.1:2011-5442 GCA_964442145.1 uncultured Ectothiorhodospiraceae bacterium
CGCGCGGCGCGGCTGACCCCGTCGGCGGCCTCGGCGGTCAAGCGCACGGGGGCGACACCGTCGGTCGCAACGGGTTGGGTCTCTCGCCCAGCGGTGTGGCTGGGCGTGGCATCGGTTCCGGTCTCGAGGCCGAACAACGTCACGGCGACGACCAACGCGATCGACGCCGCGATTGCCCCGCCACCGGCGCGGCGCAGCCACCGCCGCGAAGGCTTGGGTGGGCGCAGCCCGCGTTGGGGCGCGACAACGGTGGGCTCAGCGGCCACCGCGGCCGCGACCCGGTCGGCGAAGCCCGCGCTCAGCCAATCGGTGCGCTCGCCGTGGATCGCCGCGCGCTGGGCGTGGTAGCGCGCCCAGCGCGCCTGTGCCTGTTCATCCTCGAGCAGCCGATCCACCGTTGCCGCCGCCTCGGCCGAGCTAACCTCGCCGTCGACCAACGCGCTCAAGCGCTCATCGGTATCGGATGCACTCTCTTGGCTAGTCATCAGTCCTCGCCCCGGTCTCATCGAGCAAGGGCTCGATTCGTCGGTCAATGGCTTCCCTCGCCCGGAAAATCCGCGAGCGCACCGTACCGATGGGGCATTCCATCACGGCCGCGATCTCATCGTAGGTGAGACCGTCCATCTCACGCAGCACCAGCGCCTCGCGCAGCTCGGTCGGCAACCCCTCTAGCGTCGCCGTAATCGCTCGCTGGATCTCGTCGCTGGCGAGCTCGCGCTCCGGCGTCGCCGAGTCCCGCAACAGCGCAGCGCTGTGGCTCCCCTCGGCCTCGTGCGCATCCACCGCTTGCTCGGTCGCGCGCCGCGCCACCGCGCCCGCGTAATTCTTGGCCGTGTTGACCGCGATCCGATACAGCCACGTGTAGAAGGCGCTCTCGTTGCGGAAGTTCGCCAGCCCACGATACGCCTTGAGGAACACCTCCTGGGCAACATCCTCGACCTCGGCGGCATCGCGCACGTACCGGCCCACCAGGTGCGCTACGCGGTGCTGATACTTGTGCACCAGCAAATCGAAACCCGCACGCTCGCCGGCTTGTGCACGCCGTACGAGCTCGAGGTCGCCCCGTTCGTCAGTCATGAGCAAGTGCGCGCCCGCCGTCGCGCGCTCGTTCTATGGGTAGGACAATCGAGCGCGTCAAAGGTTTCCCGTTGGGTTGGCGTGTCGATCCGGCGTGACCCCGCGATGGGGCCCCGGCGGCCGCGGGTAGCCACGATGCCCGGCAGCGTCAGGCATGCGAAAATACCGCCCCTTTGCGGTCGGGACAAGCGATGACGGGCGCACTGGATACCGACATTTTGGTCGTCGGCAGCGGCGCAGCGGGCCTGACGCTGGCCCTGCACAGCGCCGACGATGCCCATGTGACGGTATTGGCCAAAGGGCCGCTGCCGGAGGGCAGCACCTGGTATGCCCAAGGGGGGATCTCGGCGGCCGTCGCCGACGACGATAGCTTCGAGTCCCACCTCCGCGACACCCTCGAGGCCGGCGCGGGCTTGTGCGACCCCGCGGCGGTGCGCTTCACCGTCGAGCACGGCCCCGAGAGCATCGCCTGGCTCGAGTCGCTAGGCGTCCCGTTCAGCCGCGAAGGCGGCGACGCGCCCGGCAGCTACCACCTCACACGCGAGGGCGGACACGCCCATCGCCGTGTGATCCACGCCGAGGACGCCACCGGGGAGGCAGTCGAGACCACTTTGCTCGCCCGGGCCCAGGACCATCCCAACATCTGCCTGCTGGGCCACCGCAACGCCGTCGACGTCATCACCCGCACCGAAGAGCGCGGGCGCCGGCGTTGCGTGGGCGCCTACGTGCTGGACACGCGCGCTGGCCACATCGCCGTGGCACGGGCCCGGGCGGTGGTCTTGGCGACCGGCGGCGCGAGCAAGGCGTATCTCTACACCAGCAATCCCGATGGTGCCACCGGCGACGGCATTGCCATGGGGTGGCGCGCCGGTTGCCGGGTCGCCAACATGGAGTTCATGCAATTCCACCCGACTTGCCTGTTCCACCCGAAGGCGAAGTCGGCCCTGATCTCGGAAGCGGTTCGCGGCGAGGGCGGCGTGCTCCGGTTACCCGACGGTAGCCGGTTCATGCCGCGATTCGACGACCGTGCCGAGCTCGCCCCGCGCGATGTCGTCGCCCGCGCCATCGACCATGAGATGAAACGCCTGGGGGCCGATTACGTCTATCTGGATATCAGCCATCGCGACGCCGGGTTCATCGAGCACCATTTCCCCAACATCCGCGCCAAGTGCGCGCAGTTCGGTTTCGACCTCACGCGCGAGGCCGTACCGGTGGTACCGGCGGCCCATTACACCTGCGGCGGGGTGGTCAGCGACTTGGCCGGGCGAACCGACGTCGACGGGCTCTATGCCATCGGCGAGACGGCCTATACGGGGCTGCACGGCGCCAACCGCATGGCCAGTAACTCGCTGTTGGAGTGCCTGGTCTTCGCCCGCTCGGCGGCCACCGAGATCGAGCGCCTGCTCGCCGAGCGCGCGCTGCCGTGCTGGCCGGCGGCTTGGGACGAGAGCCTGGTCACCGATTCGGACGAAGAGGTGGTGGTCGCGCACAACTGGGACGAGCTGCGGCGCTTCATGTGGGATTATGTCGGCATCGTACGCAGCCGCAAGCGCCTCGAGCGCGCGCGCAACCGCATCGATCTTTTGGCGGCGGAGATCGCCGAGTACTATAGCAACTTCCGCGTAACCAACGACTTGCTCGAGTTGCGCAACATCGCCGTGGTCGCCGATCTGATCATTCGAAGCGCCGCCGGGCGCCACGAGAGCCGAGGCCTCCATTTCACCATCGACCACCCCGGGCGGGGCGAGCGCGCGGTGCCCACGGTCTTGTCACCGGCGACATCGAGCGCTGCCCGCGCCGGGCACGCGCACCAACAACCGTTGAAGACCTCGTCATGACCAACACCCCCGACTTGCCTTGGCTATTGGATCCGGCCGAGCTCGCCGAGTACCTGGACCACGAAGGGCTATGCATCGTCGATCTAAGCCCGCCCAAGCTCTACCAGCGCAACCACGTGCCGGGCTCGGTCAACCTCCCCTACGCGCAGTTGGTGCGCCAGACACCGCCCGTGGGCGGGCTATTGCCCGATCGCGCGACGCTCGTCGACACACTCGCGGGCATCGGCATCGACAACGAGGCCCATGTCGTCGCCCTCGATGCCGAGGGCGGAGGCGCCGCCGGGCGCCTCCTGTGGACGCTCGAGGCGCTGGGCCACCAACGACTGTCCCTGCTCGACGGCGGCCTGACCGCCTGGGTCATGGAGGGGTTCCCTGCCTCCTCCGGCGCCAGCCCCACCCCGGCACCGGGTGACTTCGACGCCGAGGCACTCCACGCCGGCCCCATTGCCTCGACCGAGGGCATCCAGGCCGCCCTCGAGCGCGACGATTTCGTTGCCCTGGATGCGCGCTCGCGCG
>CAYTWS010000126.1:0-5416 GCA_964442145.1 uncultured Ectothiorhodospiraceae bacterium
CCTCGCTCGCGGTCGAGGACGTAGACGCGGCCACGCTCCTTGTCCGCGACATAGACCAGATTGTCCGGTCCCAGGGCGAGCGCGCTGAGCTCGAGCTCGCCGTCGCCGGCGAGCGCCCCGGCCGACCACTG
Organism: uncultured Ectothiorhodospiraceae bacterium; assembly: GCA_964442145.1. GTDB lineage: Bacteria > Pseudomonadota > Gammaproteobacteria > XJ16 > Halofilaceae > Halofilum. The sequence continues at coordinate 132 of CAYTWS010000126.1, forward strand.
GTCGACCACCGCCCCGCGCGCGTCGAATTCGTAGACGGCGCCGTCGCCACTGCGGTCCAGCACGAACAAGTGCTCCGCCGCGTTGACACCGATCGCCCCGGGGCGCTCGAGCTCACCCGCACCGATGTGGTGCAGGAATACGCCGGACATGCCGAACACCGCGATCCGGCCGTTGTCGCGGTCGGCGACATAGACACGGCGATTGGCGGAGACGGCGACGCCCGCGGGATAGCTGAGCTCGCCCGCTGCGCCACCCTCCTCGCCGAACGCCGCAACCCGCGTGCCATCCGGACGCACTAGCACGACGCGGGCGCCCCTTTGGTCGATCACGGCAAGCAGGTTGGACCCGGCGGCGGTGACGTCGACGGGCTTGGGGCCGCCGAAAAAGCCCCCGTCGGACTCGAGTTCGAAGCGCGTGATGTCGTCGCCGAAGCCCCACACGAGGCCGTCCTTGGCATCGGCGACGTGGAGGGTCTCGTCGAGCGCCCCCATGCCCTGGATGTAGCCTGGGCGCTCGTCGCCCTCCGGCTGGATGACATCGACGCGCTCCGGTGCTGCATGGGCCCCCGCGCTCACTGCGATCAGGGCGAGCACGAGCAGGCACTCGGTGGCGATCCGCAGGCGTTCCATCAAGGCCGCTCTCCAATTCCCCGGTTGCCGTAGCCATTGTAGAGCAAATTCGGGGCCGAACGAGGAGTGCGCGGAGCCCCGGGAGTGGCTTTGCACGCCCGTATGCTCGTGCTTCAATCGAGCGTCGACGCGCTGACCGATGGCCTCGGCCGCGCGTGCCGCCCCCGCCGCCCGACGCCGCTGTGCAACACTCGGGCAGGCGGGCGGCGCCCCAACCGAGACGTAGAGGCCTTATGAGTGCAACCCCGGAGTCCATGACATCGGACTGGCACGCCCGCCTGGAGGAGGCGGTCGCGGCGGTCTCCAGCATCATCCTGGGCAAGGACACCGAGATCCGACTGGCGCTGGCCTGCCTACTCGCCCACGGCCATTTGCTGATCGAGGACATACCGGGCGTGGGCAAGACCATGCTGGCGCACGCGCTCGCGCGTAGCCTCGACCTGGAATACCGCCGCGTCCAGTTCACCAGCGATCTGTTGCCCGCGGATGTCCTGGGGGCCTCCATCTTCGATCGCAACTCGGGCCAGTTCCATTTCCATCCGGGCCCAGTGTTCACGCAAGTCGTGTTGGCGGACGAGATCAACCGCGCACCGCCGAAGACCCAGAGCGCCCTGCTCGAGGCCATGGAGGAGGAGCAGGTCACGCTCGAGGGCGAGACACGGGCGCTGGCGCAGCCGTTTTTCGTGATCGCCACGCAGAATCCGCGCGAGCAGGCCGGCACCTTCGCCCTGCCGGAGTCACAGCTCGATCGGTTCCTGATGCGGATCTCGCTGGGCTATCCCGATGCCGACGCCGAGCGCGCCTTGCTCGCCGGAGCCGACCGCCGGGCCCTGGCGAAGGAGCTCGCGCCGGTGAGCTCGCCCGCGGAGGTCATGGCGCTGCAATCGCGGGTCGCCGCGGTCCATGCCTCCGGCGCCATCCTCGACTACATCCAGGGACTGCTCGCCGCCTCGCGTGGCGGCGACCGGTTCGTCGGCGGACTGTCGCCGCGGGCCGGCGGTGCCCTGCTACGAGCGGCCCGGGCTTGGGCCTTGCTCGCCGGGCGCGACTACGTCCTGCCCGAGGACGTCCAGACGGTCCTCGGCCCCGTCGTCGATCACCGCTTGCAGGCAGTCGAGCGCTCGCCCACCGCCATTCCCAGTCGGCTATTGATCGACGCCGTGGCCGTCGAGTGAGTCCATGCGCCTACGCGTTCCCGGGGCCGAGGCCATCCGGCGCCAGTGGCGCCGCGTAGCCGAGCGCTGGCTGGATCGCCGCATACCGCCGGAGCCGCCCCGCATCCCCCTCCACCGGCGGCGCTTGTTCATCCTGCCGACGGGCACCGGCTATACCTTCGGTATCACCTTGGCGGTATTGCTGCTGGGCTCGCTCAACTACGGCACGAGCCTCGGCTTCGCGATCACGTTCCTGCTCACTGGGGCGGGAACGCTGGGGATGCTCCACACCTACCGCAACCTCGACCGGGCGACGCTGGTGTTCGCCCCGGGGGCACCCGTGTTCGCCGGCGACATCGCGCGCCTGCCGGCGACGATCGAGGCGGGCGAGCGTGTGCGCTGGGGCTTGAGCCTGACCGGCGGTCGGCGCGATTGCCATCGCCTCCATGCCCACCCGGGGGCTCCCGCGAGCACCGAGGTCGAGCTCGCCACGTCGCGCCGCGGCCGGCTGCAACCGCCGCGCCTGGCCGTGACCACGGTCTGGCCGCTGGCACTGTTCCGCGTTTGGTCGTGGGTGTGGCCGCAAGTCCAAGTCCTGGTGTTCCCCCAGCCGCTGGACCACGGCCACCCCCTCCCGTCGGGGGATGGTGCGGGTGAGCGCGGTCGCCCGCGGGGTGGCGGCGACGAGGAGTTCGCGGGGCTACGCGCCTATCGCCGCGGCGACCCGCCCCGGCGAATCGACTGGAAGACGCTCGCGCGCACCGACGAGCTCCAGATCAAGGCGTTCGAGGCGGAGCCGCCGGGCGAGATTTGGCTCGATTGGCACGCGCTGTATCCACTCGCACCCGAGCAACGCTACCAGCAGTTGTGCTGTTGGATTCTCGCCCTGCGCGACACAGGGCGCCCGTTCGGCCTCGCCCTGCCCGACACACGCATCGAGCCCGAGCGCGGCCCCGAGCATGAGCGCCGCTGCCTAGAGGCGCTCGCCACATCCCAGCCGGCGACCCGATGACGTCAGCCGCCGTCCACCCGCACGTCTGGCGCGCACTCGGGGCGGCCCTGGTGGTCGCCACCGGGGCCCATCTCGGGCACCTGCCGCTGTGGGCCGTCGCCCTCGTGCCCGCCGCGGTCGCGTTGCGCCTGGCGCTACGACGCCCGCTCGGGCGCGGGCTACTCATCCCGTTGGTGATCGTCACGTTCGCCGCGATCCTGGTCCGCTTCCACAGCATCTCGGGCACGGTCGCGGGCGGCTCGCTGCTGGCGGCGATGACCGCCCTCAAGGTCCTCGAGAGCGCCACCGAGCGCGACGCCGGCTTGCTCGCCTGCCTCGCCTACTTCCAGGCGACCTACGTCTTCCTCGCCACCCAATCGATCGGTATGGCGGCGTATGTGCTGGTCTCGATCGCGGTGACCACCTACGCCCTGACGACACTGGCCGCGCCCGAGGGCCCGGATCGGGGTTGGCGGCTGCGGCGTTCGCTGGGCCTGTTGGCCCAAGCGGTGCCCGTGATGGTGGTGTTGTTCCTGCTGTTTCCGCGCATCGACAGCCCCCTGTGGGCCCTGGGCGGCGACAGCTCGACCGGCGTCACCGGGCTCTCGGACAGCATGGAGCCGGGCGCGATCACCGAGCTCACCCAGTCGTCGGCCGTGGCGTTCCGGGTCGAGTTCGACGCAGAGCCCCCGCCGCAGCCGCAGCGCTACTGGCGCGGCCCGGTGTTCTGGCAATACGACGGGCGTAGCTGGTCCCAGGGCGAGCCCATCACCGACACGCCCCCGCGCCTCGAGGTCAACGGCTCGACGAGCGACTATACGGTGCAGCTGGAGCCGCACGACAAGCGCTGGATCTTCGCCCTCGACATGCCGATCGCGCGCCAGAGCGAGGCGGATGCGGTCGCCGCCGGCGCCAATCTACTCGCCGAGGACGAGGTGACCTCGGTGCGCGAATACCGCTTGCGCTCGGCGTTCGCCTACCGCCTCGAGCCCGAACTCTCCGGCCCCCGGCGCCGGCGTGCGCTGCAGCTACCGCGCGGTGCCGCGCCCGAGGCGCGCGCCCTGGCGCAGACGTGGCGCCAAGAGGCCGGGGATGCGCGCGCGGTCGTGGACCAGGCCCTGTCCTATCTCGCGGACAACGACTTCGTCTACACCTTGTCGCCCCCGGGCCTGGGCGATCGCCCGGTCGACGAATTCCTGCTCGAGACGCGCAGCGGCTTTTGCGAGCACTATGCCTCCGCCTTCGCCGTACTCATGCGCGCCGCCGGCGTCCCTGCGCGCGTGGTCACGGGCTATCAAGGCGGTGCGACCAACGATACGGGCGATTATATGATCGTGCGCCAGTCGGACGCGCACGCGTGGACCGAGGTCTGGCTGGCCGAGCGGGGCTGGGTGCGCATCGACCCGACCGCCCGGGTCTCGAGCGAGCGCATCGACAGTGGCGTGGCCTCGGTCGCCGGCGCCAGCGAGCGCCTGCCCGATCTCTCGGGCGGGGGCGAGAGCTGGCGCCGGTCGGCCGCGCTGCTGTGGGACTCCATCAACTACGGCTGGAACCGCTTCGTGCTCGGTTACGGCCCGGACGTGCAGCGGCGCTTGCTCCAGCACATCGGGCTCGGCGGCTGGGGGACCTACGCGCTCGGGGTGATGGCCGTGCTGGCGGCGGCGCTGGTGCTCGCCGCGGTGTGGTTGCTCGCGCAGCGCCCGCGCGCGCCGGGCGAGCCCGCCCAGCGTGCCTGGCAGCGGGCGCTGCGCCGGCTCGGCCGCGCCGGCATTACGGTGCGCGACAGCGACGGGCCACGGACATTGAGCCAGCGGGTGCGCGCGGAGCGTCCCGACCTGGCGGCGGCGTTCACGCCGATCGCACGCCTCTACACGGCATGGCGTTACCAAGAGCCGAGCCACCGCGAGCAACTGGCGCGCGACCTCGAGCGCGCGGTGCGGCGGTTCCGCCCGAGCCGCTACACGCAGTCGGCGCGGGCCGACGGCGTCGCGCGCGCGCCAGCGGGGAAATGGTGGCCGCGGCGCAGGCAGTAGCCCAGCCACTTGTGCAGGAACCGATTGCGCTCCCAGGAGCGCTGAAGCGTACGCCGCGCATCGAAGCGGTAGCGCCCGCGCGGCATATGGACATCCATGGCCTCGGCGGTGCGCGCGTCGTGGTGCACGCGCACGAACAGGTCGGGCTCGCGGCGCTGGCCGGTGCCGTCGTCGAACAGGTAGGTCAGACGGAACGTGCTGGTGTACGGCGCCAGCTCGACGATTTCCACGTAGAGATCGATACAGCCCGCCACACGCGATACGGCATGGCCGCCGATCGCCTCCGGCCGCGGGATGAGATTGCGCAGCCGGATGTAGTTCTCCTCGTACAGCGCCATCAGCCCCGGCAGCGTGCGTTGCGCGGCGGGCGCCAGTCCCCTCGGTTGGCTGCGGATCTGCTGCATCGTCTCGCGTGCCGGCCTCGTCGGTGCGCGCCAAAGCATACAGCCCGGTGCTGGGCCCCGCCAAACGCCGGCC
>CAYTWS010000127.1:0-5409 GCA_964442145.1 uncultured Ectothiorhodospiraceae bacterium
CGGGGGCTCCCCCGGCGATGCGCATCGCCGGGCGGACCTACCCGGTGGGCAAGCAGCGCCTGGAGCCCGGGATGGCGGGTCAGCTGGCCTACGAGATGATGACGGAGGCGCAGCAGGCCGACTTTGAGCAGCGCCTGGAGTACAACATCGCGTTTACGCGCCCCGGAATCGGTCGATTCCGCGTCAATATCTATCGCCAGCGCGGTGAGATCTCGTTCGTTGTGCGCCATATCAAGTTCGATATACCCGAGATCTCGACGCTCAAGCTTCCCGACGTGCTGCCGAGCATCATTAATGAGCGTAAAGGCCTCATCTTGGTGGTGGGATCCACGGGCTCGGGCAAGTCGACCACACTGGCCTCGATGCTCGATCATCGCAACCGGTGCCAGAGTGGGCACATCCTGACAGTCGAAGATCCCATCGAATACATGTTCCGCCATCAGAAGGCGATCGTCGGTCAGCGCGAGGTCGGCATCGACACGCACTCCTACGACAATGCGCTACGCGAGGCCATGCGCGAGGCACCGGACGTCGTCATGATCGGTGAGGTGCGCGACCGCGCGACGATGGAGCATGCGATTTCGTACGCGGACACTGGCCATCTTTGCCTGACGACATTGCACGCAGTGAACACGTATCAGGCGCTCGATCGCATCATCAATATGTTCCCGCCCGAAGGGAAAAACCAGATCCTGATGGATCTCTCGTTGAATCTGAAATCCGTTGTATCGCAGCGCCTGGTGCCGACCAAGACGGGTGGGCGTGTGCCGGCTGTCGAGGTCATGCTCAATTCACCTTATATCTCGGATCTCATCCGCCGCGGGGCGTTGCACGAGGTGCGCGACGCCGTTGCCAAGGGCTCGAAGGACGGCATGCAAACCTTCGATCAATCCCTGTTCCATCTCTACCATCAGGGTCAGATCGACTTCGAGACGGCGTTGGAGCACGCGGACTCGCGAAGCGATCTGGAGTGGCGCATCAACTTCGGCGGGGGTGTCCAAGAGGCCGCTACGGGGGAGGGAGAAGCAGACGATCTCGAGTTCCCCGAGGATCTCGAGGAACTGCCGAAGGAGTAGCAGGCGCGTCGGCGCCAATGCCGCGCGAACCCGATGCATCGGGCCGCGCGCGCTGCACCCGCGCCAGTTGGACCCCGCCTGCTCAAGCGCCTGGCGGCGTCATGCACCGGCCGTCGATAAAGACCGACTCGACCCGTGCCTCCAGGCGCCGCTGGGCGAAGGGGGTGTTGTGGCCGCGGCTTCGCAAGGCCGCGGGCTCGAGCCGCCAGCCCGCCGCTGGGTCGAAGACGCATAGATCCGCCGGGGCGCCGCGGGTCAGGCGGGCCGTGCCGGTGCCCAGGATGCTGGCCGGGCCGGCCGTGACCCGCGTGAGCGCGGTCGCCAGGTCGCACACGCCCGCCGAGGCGAGCTCGACGACCAGCGACAGCAGGCTCTCGAGCCCGGAGATGCCCGGTGCACTCTCGCCGAACGGCACCCGCTTGGCATCGGGCTCGTGCGGGCGGTGGTCGGAGGTGATGGCGGTGATGGCGCCATCGGCGACGGCGGCGCGCAAGGCCTCGCGATCGACTGGCTCGCGCAACGGTGGTGTCACGTGGGCATGGCTGTCGAATCCCTCGATAGCCTCCTCGGTGAGATGCAGGTAGTGGATCGCGGTGTCCGCCGTGATGGCGATGCCGTCGCGCTGGGCGCGGCGCAGCATCGCCACACCCGCCGCGCTCGACAGCGGCCCCACGTGCACTCGCGCGCCCGTGTCCTGGGTGAGCGCGATCAGGCGCGCGAGCTCGCTGGTCTCTGCGCTGGCGGGGATCCCACTGAGGCCGAGGCGCGTCGCCACCGCCCCCTCGTGTGCGCAGCCGGCTGAAAGATCCGGGTCACGCGGCGGTAGGAACACCGGCAGCCCTTGTGTGGTGGCATACGCCAGCGCCGCGCGTAGTACTTGGCTGTCGCGCATTGCACGGTCGCCTTGGCCCAGCGCTGGACAGCCGGCGCCCGCGAGCGCGCCCATCGGTGCCAGGCGCTCGCCCTCGAGTCCGGCGCTCAATGCCCCGATGGGCGCTATCCGGGCGCCATCGGCGGCGCGCGCGCGCTGGCGGATCAATTCGACCGTCGCCGGGCTGTCGATCGCCGGCTCGGTGTCCGGCGGGCAGGCCATGGTCGTAATGCCGCCGGCGAGGGCCGCTGCGCTCTCCGAGGCGATCGAGCCCTTGTGGGTCGAGCCGGGCTCGCGCACGTGTGCGGCTAGATCGACCAGGCCCGGACAAACCACTCGGCCGCTGACATCGATGTCGTCGCCCGCTGCCCGCGTTGCACCGGTCTCTTCGATGCCGGCGATGCGCCCCCGGGCGATGTGGACATCGGCAATGCGGTCGACGCCGCCGCTAGGATCGATGACGCGCCCGCCCCGCAGGATGGTGTCGCTCATGGGGACGCCTCCGCCACTGGCGCGTTGCCGGTGACCAATGCCATCACGGCCATCCGGATCGCGATGCCATTGGTTACTTGGTCTAGGATCACCGACTGGGGGCCGTCCGCCACGGCGGAGTCGATCTCGACACCGCGATTGGTCGGGCCCGGGTGCATGACGATCGCATCGGAGCGGGCGTTGGCCAGGCGTTGCGGGGTGACACCCCACTGGGCGAAGTACTCCGCGGCGCTCGGGAGCAGGCCGTGCTCCATGCGCTCGCGCTGCAGGCGCAATAGCATGACGACGTCGGCGCCGCGCAGACCCGCCTCGATGTCCTCATAAGCGGTCACGCCCAAAGTCTCGATCGATCGGGGCAACAGTGTGCGCGGGCCGACCACGCGGATCTCGCCGGTGCCCAGCGCGCGCAGCGCATGGATCTGCGAGCGCGCGACGCGCGAGTGGCGCACATCGCCGACGATCGCCACGGACAGAGGCTCGAACGCCCCTTTGTGGCGCCGGATCGTCAACACGTCCAACAACGCCTGCGTCGGATGCGCGTGTTGGCCGTCGCCGGCATTGATGACGTGGACATCGGGGGCGACATGGCTGGCCAGGAAATGGCTTGCGCCCGACTGCTCGTGGCGCACCACGAACAGATCGCACTGCATCGCTTCCAGGTTGGCCAGCGTGTCCAGCAGCGACTCGCCCTTGCCCGTCGCCGAGCTCGCGACGTCGACGTTGAGCACGTCCGCGGACAGGCGTTGGGCAGCGAGCTCGAACGTGGTGCGCGTGCGCGTGCTCTTCTCGAAGAATAGATTGACCACCGTGTGGCCGCGCAGCAGCGGGACCTTCTTGATCGCCTTGTCGTTGACCCCGGCGAACGACTCGGCCAGATCGAGGATGGTCTCGATGCGCTCGCGCCCGAGGCCCTCGGTGGTGAGGCAATGCTGGAGCCCGCGCCCGGGGGCGAGCTGGAGATCGTTTGCTTCAGTCATGGGTCCCGTCACCGCTGCCCGCGGATTGGATACGCAGGCCGAGGTCGGACTCGTTCAGCCGGACCCGCTGCGCGGGTGTCAAATCGAGGCGCTGGCCCAAGAAGTCGGCCCTTATGGGGAGCTCGCGCCCGGTGCGCTCGATCAACACCGCCAACATCACGCGCGCGGGGCGCCCGTAATCGAAGAGCTCGTTGAGCGCGGCGCGCACGGTCCGGCCACTATAGAGGACATCGTCGACCAAGAGGATCTGGCTGTCATCGACCGAGACGGGCAGCTCCGAGCGGCGCACGCGCGGGTGGAGCCCGATGCGGCTGAAGTCGTCGCGGTAGAACGAGATATCGAGTGTCCCCATCGCCGCGCTCGGCGCCAGGCGCGCCTGCAGCGCCCGGGCGACGCGCACTCCCCCGGTGTGGATACCCACGATGCGCAGCCGCGACCGCTGCTCGGGCGCCAGCGCGTTGCCGATCTCGTCGGCCACCCGGTCGAGCCACTGCTCGACGGTGGCGGCATCAGTTTGTTCCATGCTCGACCAGCCAGCGCTCGAGAATGATCGAAGCCGCCATTCTATCGATATCCCCCTTGCGCGTCCGCCTGCGCTGGCCTTGCTGCCGGCCCGAGACGATGGCGCTGTGGGCCTCGCGCGAGCTCAAGCGCTCGTCGGCCTCATATACGGGCAGGCCGTAGCGCTCGCGCAGGGCCTGCGCGAATGCCCGCGCGTAAGCCGTTTCGGTTTGCACCGTGCCGTCCATGTGCACTGGGATCCCGACGACCAGCGCCTCGGGATGCCACGTCGCCACGACCCGATCGAGCCGTGCCCAATCCGGGATCCCCTGGTGGGCGGGGATCGTGTCGACGGGGTTGGCCGACTGCGTAATCGCTTGGCCGGCGGCGATGCCGATCCGGCGGCGGCCGAAATCGAAGCCCAAATAGGTAGTGTTCACGCGTGGCCCGCGCCCGACGACAATAGATCGAGGTCGATCCCCATACGCGCGGCCGCTTTATCCAAGCGATGCTCCGCCGGGGTGTGGAACAAGATGTCCAGGCTCGCGGGGCAAGTCAGCCACGCGTTTTGCCCCAACTCCGCTTCCAGCTGGCCTGCCGCCCAGCCGGAATAGCCCAGCGCCACGATGGCGTGTGCGGGGCCTTCGCCGCGCGCCATCGCCTCGAGGATGTCGCGCGAGGTCGTCACCGCCAGCTCGTCGGTCAGGGCGGCGCTACCGTCCCATTCACCCACCGGGCTGTGAAGCACGAAGCCCCGCTCCGCCTCGACTGGGCCCCCCTGATAGACAGGGGCATGGGCGATCGCTGGCGTGTCCGGCTCCATCCCGAGATGCTGCAGGATGTCGGCGACGGTGAGACCCAACGGTCGATTCACCACGAGGCCCATCGCGCCCTCGTCCGAGTGCTCGCACACGTACGTCAGGGTGCGATGGAAGTTCGGATCCTGGAGCGTCGGCATCGACAGCAGGAATTGGTTGGCTAGCTCCATTGACTCACTCCGGCGGTGCCCCCGTGAGCTGCCCGCATGGTCCCCACTAGGGTGAACGCTGGCGCCGTCGTTGGACAAAGCCCCGCTACCATGCTCGCCCGCGACCTCGGCATCGCCGGTTCGCCCCCCTCCTGTGCTCGGGTGCACGTTAGCTGCTCGACCGGGTCGTCAGCTCGCCGCCCTCAAAACGCCAAGTGCGCGTGATGTAGAGGATGTCCGTGTCCTCGCGTAGGTCGTCCGGGAAAGGCGCGAACGGTGCGGCGAGGCGCACGATGCGCTGGGCCGCACTATCGAGTACCGAGTGCCCGGAGGACGCCCGCACCCGGACTTCGTGCAGTGAGCCGTCGGGCTTGACCGCGACCACCAGCACGAGCGCACCCGAGAGACCGCGTTCGCGCGCGGCGCGGGGGTAATTGGTATTGCCAATGCGCTCGACCTGCTGGACCCAATCGTGCATATAGCCCGCCGCCACGGACTCGCGCGTGCGCGCGGTGACGAAACGCT
>CAYTWS010000128.1:0-5387 GCA_964442145.1 uncultured Ectothiorhodospiraceae bacterium
TGGCGATTACGCCGGCCGATATCCAGTATCACGACACCTACTTCGTCGTGGCCCACTTCCACTATGTGCTCGTGCCGGGCGCCGTCTTCGCCATCATGGCGGCGGTGTATTTCTGGCTGCCCAAATGGACCGGGCACATGTACGACGAGACATTGGGTAAGTGGCACTTCTGGCTCTCGACCATCTTCGTCAATGTGCTGTTCTTCCCGCAGCACTTCGTCGGGCTGGCGGGTATGCCGCGGCGTATCCCGGATTACTCGCTACAGTTCGTCGAGTTCAACATGATCTCGACGGTAGGCGCGTTCGGCTTCGGTCTGTCGCAGCTGGTATTCGCTTGGGTGGTGATCAAGTGCGTGCGCGGCGGCGAAGAGGCCAGCGCCCAAGTCTGGGAGGGCGCGCGCGGGCTGGAGTGGACACTGCCGTCGCCCGCGCCCTATCACTCGTTCGAGACGCAGCCGCATGTCCACTGAGGACGCCACGGGACAGCATCGGTGCGCCGCGGGTGCGCCCGGCGGCGACCCAAGGCTCGAGCCGGGGCGCCGGCGGCGGATCGCGGTCACGGCCGCGGTCCTCGCAGCTGTCGCCGTCGGCTTCTATGTCGCGTTCATCCTATTCACGGCGGCTCACGGCTGATCGGCGCCGGGGCCCGCTCGCCACGCGGGGGTAAGCCACAATGACAACAGCGACGCCGGGGCACCAGCACTATTACGTGCCGCATGAGACCCATTGGCCGATCCTCGGCTCCATCGGTCTCACTCTGCTGTTGGGGGGATTCGCGGCCTATCTCAACGGCCAGGACGCCGGCCTGATGGTCTCGCTCGTTGGTGTGGCGTTCACGCTCTACATGATGGTGGGCTGGTTCGGCACGGTCATCGGCGAGTCGGAGAGGGGCTTCTACAAGGACTGGGAGGACCGCTCGTTCCGTATGGGCATGGGCTGGTTCATCTTCTCCGAGGTGATGTTCTTCGCCGCCTTCTTCGGCGCGCTCTTTTATGCCCGGGTCTATTCGATTCCGTGGCTGGGGGGCGTGGGCGACGGCGCCGCTACCCATACGCTGCTGCACGACACCTTTACCGCCGCGTGGCCGACCAATGGGCCCGCCGACGTCGGCGGCGCCGTCGAGGTCATGGGTGCGCTCGGACTGCCCGCGCTCAACACGGCGATATTGCTGACCTCTGGGGTCACCATAACGCTGGCGCACTGGGCGCTCGTGGCCGAGCGGCGCGGGCGGCTGGTGGGATGGCTCACCGCGACCTGGGTCCTCGGTCTGTTGTTCGTGGCGTTGCAGGGGGTCGAGTACTACGAGGCCTACGCCCACATGAACCTGACCCTCAACACGGGGATCTACGGCTCCACCTTCTTCATGCTGACGGGCTTCCACGGCTTCCACGTGACGCTGGGCGCGATCATGCTCATCGTCATTACGCTGCGCTGTGCCAAGGGGCACTTCACGCCGCAGCACCACTTCGCCTTCGAGGGCGTGGCGTGGTATTGGCACTTCGTCGATATCGTCTGGCTGGGCCTGTTCTTCTTCGTCTACTGGCTCTGAAGCGCGCGTTTTAAGGCCTGGGGGTGCGCTCCCGGCGCACCCGTGCGCCGACGGCCGAGGCGTATCTCAACCGGCCGTATTGGGCTCGATCCAGCCCAGCAGCGCGGCGACGATAAGGATGACGAATGCCGCCACCGATAGCCCGATCCGCCACGACAGGGCCTTGACGGCGCGGGTCGAGCCGGAGCGGTCGCCCAGGACGAAATACAGCGCGAACGCCAAGCTTGCGATCACGGCCAGCAGGAGGGCGGTTACGATGAGCTTGGTGATCATGGGGAGCTCCCGAGCGGCCGAATGGTCATTGTAGCGTTTCCTCGACTCGGGCGGGATCGCTCAAGGCGATGAGCGGGCGCCGTTCGCCGGCCGTGCCGATCATCGCCGCAGCGGCGGCTGTGGGCCTATTCGTCGGCCTCGGCCTTTGGCAGGTCGAGCGCGCCCAGCAAAAGCACGCCCTCGAGCAGCGTCTGGCGCGCGACGCGGGCGACGCGGTGACCGGGCTCCCCGCTAAACCGGCGGCGCTGCGGTCGAGGGCGTATGCGCGGGTGCACCTCGAGGGACGCTTCCGGGGCCAGCACCAGTTCCTGCTGGATAACCGCATCCACGAGGGAAGGCCCGGCTTCGACGTGTTAACGCCGCTGGTGCTGGCCGATGGACGAACCGTGTTGGTCGATCGCGGGTGGGTCGCGATGGGTGCCCGGCGCCAACCCCAGCAGGCCATCGCCCTCGAAACCGAGGGCGAGGTCGAGGTACGCGGGCGCTTGTGGCTACCGGAGCCGGGGATCGGGCTGGGGTCGGTGCAAGCGCGCGCCGAGGACTGGCCGCGGGTGATCACCCGAATAGAATACCCCGTGCTCGAGTCCGCCTTGTCACGCGACCTCGTGCCGGCCGTCATTCGTGCGCGTGGCGAGGCCGAGTGGCTGTTCACGCCCCGGCCCCTCGAGCCGAGCTTCGGCCCGGCGCGCCACTACGGCTATGCGTTCCAATGGCTCACCCTCGCCGCAACGGTGGTGTTGATCGCGGGCGTATTGCTATACCGCCGCTATCGGAGTACGAGTGATGGCTAACCCCGATCCCCGCGACGTGCGCCACGCCCGCATACAGCTGCTTGGGCTGGTGGCAGTCTTCGTGGTGCCACTGCTCGTCGCCACGGCCTGGTACTTCACGGGTGCTCGAGGGGCCCCGGCGGCGAGCACCCACGGTGCGCTCATCGAGCCCGCCCAGCCGCTGGCGCCGTTCGAGATCCCTCGGGCCTCGGGTGAGGCATTCGATCTCGAGCAAATGCGCGGTCACTGGACGCTGCTGCAAACCGTCGGCGGCCATTGCAACGCGAGATGCCAGGAGCGGATCGACTACATCGGCCAGGTCCACGATGCCCTGGCCCAGGACCGTGTGCGGGTGCGCCGGGCCGTGCTCGCATTCGACGGGGCCGACACCTCGGGCTTGGCAGAGCCGATGGAGGAGCACCCCGATCTGATTGTGCTCGAAGGGGCGGCCGAGGGGCCCTTGATGGGCCAGCTGCCCGGTCCCCGGTCGAGCGCCACGGTGTATCTCGTGGACCCGTTGGGTAATGTCATGCTGCGCTTCGGAACCGACGTGCCACCCGACGCGATCCTCGACGACGTCGAGCACGCCCTCGATACCTCCCGAATCGGATAGCGATGGCTCGCGATCCCGTCATTGGCTGGCTCGCGGTGGTGGCGTGCGCGCTGGCTTTCGTCGTCGTGGTTGTGGGTGCGTTCGTGCGGTTGTCGGGCGCGGGCCTCGGATGCCCCGATTGGCCAGGCTGCTACGGCCACCTCGATGTCCCGCAGACGCAAAGCGAGATCGAGCGCGCCAACGAGCGCTACAGCGAGCGCCCCGTCGAGCAGGCCAAGGCTTGGAAAGAGATGATCCACCGCTATGCGGCGGGCACACTGGGTGTGTTGGTCGCCGCGCTGCCCGCGCTCGCGTGGCGCCGACGCCGTTACGGGGTCTCTATCAAGGGCCCCGCCCTGCTGTTGGCGCTGGTGATCGGGCAGGCGTTGTTGGGGATGTGGACGGTGACGCTGCTGCTCAAGCCGCTGATCGTGCTGGCCCATCTGGCGGGGGGCCTGGCGTTGCTGGCGGGCTTGGCCTGGCTTGGGTTGAGCCATCTCGGCGTTGCGCGAGTGGTGCGCGCACCGCGCTCGCTGCAGCGCTGCTTGGTTGCAGGACTCGTCGTGCTCGTCTTGCAAATCGGGCTAGGGGGCTGGACCAGCACCAATTACGCTGCACTCGCGTGCCCGGATTTCCCGACCTGCCAGGGTGAGTGGTGGCCCGAGACGGATTTCGCCACGGGGTTCGTGCCGTGGCACGGCTTCGGCATCGACTACGAGGGCGGCATCCTCGACGGCCCCGCGCGCACGGCGATCCACGTGGCGCACCGCCTCGGCGCGCTCGTCACCGCGCTGGCCGTCGGCGCCCTGGCGATCGCTTGTGCTTGGCCCGGCCGCGATCGCCGGCTCCAGGCGGCGGGCGGGATCCTGGGTGTGTTGCTGGCCGCCCAGATCGGTCTCGGTATCGCCAACGTGGTCTGGCTCCTTCCCCTGTCCGTGGCGACGGCACACAATGGCGGCGCTGCCTTGCTGCTGCTGGCCCTGGTCATCACCCTGCGCCTCATCACACCATCGCCACGCTATGACCGCTGACACAGCCGCTATCAGCCCGCTCGCCCGGATCCACCCCGAGCTCGCCAACTGGCGTGCCTATCTCGCCCTCTGTAAGCCGAAAGTGGTGGCGCTGATCGTGTTCACCGCCATCGTGGGCATGCTGTTGGCCGTGCCGGGGATGGTGCCGATCGCTGCACTCGTGTGGGCCACGCTGGGGATCACCATGGCGTCCGCGGCGGCGGCCGCGCTCAACCACGTGGTCGACCGGGAGGCCGATGCCCGGATGCGCCGCACCGACGGCCGGCCGCTGCCCACGGGTGCGCTCGACGACCGCCGCAGCATCGCGTTCGCGGCCGCCATGGCCGCGCTGGGCATGTTCGTGCTCGCCGCGGGGGTCAACCTGCTCACGGCCGCACTGACGCTGGCCTCGATGATCGGCTACGCAGTGATCTACACCTCGTTCCTCAAGCGTGCCACGCCGCAGAACATCGTCATCGGCGGGGCCGCGGGGGCCATGCCGCCCGTGCTGGGCTGGACCGCGATCACGGGTGAGCTGCACGCGCACGCACTGCTGTTGTTCCTGATCGTGTTCTTGTGGACACCGCCGCACTTCTGGGCGCTGGCGCTGCACAAGCTCGACGACTACAGCCGCGTCGACATCCCCATGCTGCCGGTCACACACGGCGAGGCCCTGACGCGGCTGCACACCCTGCTCTACACCGTTTTGCTCGTGACCGTCACGCTGCTGCCCTACCTCACGGGCATGAGCGGCTGGCTGTATGTCACCGCCGCCCTGCTCTTGGGCGCGCGCTTCCTCCAGCACGCTTGGCGCCTGTGGCGGGGCAAGGGCGAGCGTCAGGCGATCCGCACGTTCGCGTTCTCGATCACCTACCTGATGTGGCTGTTCGCCGCGCTGCTCGTCGACCACTATCTGGCCGTGTTCGCGCCGGGCGTCGCTTGAGCGCGCCGCCCGCGGCGAGCACGGGCCGCACCCGCCCATACCTCGCCATGCGTGAACTGGGTCACGGACGCAGCCACTGGTGCGTCGTATATTGCGGGTGTGGCAGCGGGGCGGTCGCCACCGAGGCCATTCCCTCCCAACCCCAGGGGCAGAAGCGCTTTCGGGCCCGGTCACGCCGGGCCCGTTTTCTACGCTGCGGCGCATCGGACGCGGCGGCGCCCGTCGTGCCAAATCGAGTAGCCGGGGCGGT
>CAYTWS010000129.1:0-1089 GCA_964442145.1 uncultured Ectothiorhodospiraceae bacterium
GCATTTCGGCGTGACCACACAGACCATCCGGCGCGACGTCAATGCGTTGTGCCGCAGCGGCCTGCTGCGACGCTACCACGGCGGTGCCGGGCTGCCCTCGAGCGTCGAGAACGAGGCCTACACTGCTCGCCGGGTGCAGCGCCGCGCCGAGAAAAAGCGCATCGCCGAGGCCGTCGCCCGCCAGATCCCCAACCAGGCGTCGCTGTTCATGACGCTGGGCACGACCACCGAGCAGATCGCGCGCGCGTTGATGGATCATCGCGGGCTGCGCGTAATCACCAACAACCTCAACGTCGCCATGACCTTGAGCAGCAATCCGTCGTTCGAGGTGATCATCGCGGGCGGTGTGGTGCGCCACCCCGACCGCGGCGTGATGGGCGAGGCCACGATCGACTTCGTCAATCAGTTCAAGGTCGATTTCGCCATCATGGGCATCTCCGGGATCGACCACGACGGGACCTTGCTCGACTTCGACTACCGCGAGGTGCGGGTGCTGCAAGCGATCATGCGCAGCGCGCGCACGGTCTTCCTCGGGGCCGACCACAGCAAGTTCGGGCGCAGCGCCATGGTGCGCTTGGGCCACCTGGGCGACATCGACGGTTTGTTCACCGATGCCGCGCCGCCCGATGCCATCCGGGCCGCGCTCGACGAGGCCGATACGGCGCTTTTCGTGGCACCGGCGGCGGGCTAGGCACCAGCGCCGACACCCCGCCCTCCGCGATTTTCATTTCCCGGGAAAACGAACATTCGATTTTCGACTTGCATCATCTCACTGTATTGATAATGTTACATTTCGAAAACAATGGCCCGGAGGCCGGGGTGTGCCGCATCACGGCGGCCGGGTACGGGGCGAACGGGCATGGCGCAAAGCGCGGACTGGGACCTGCTGGTCGTCGGCGGCGGCATCAACGGCGCCGGGATCGCGCGCGATGCGGCCGGCCGGGGTCTGCGCGTGGCGCTGTGCGAGCAGGCCGATTTGGCCCACTTCACGTCCTCGGCCAGCACCAAGCTGATTCACGGCGGGCTGCGCTATCTCGAGCAATACGAGTTCCGGCTGGTGCGCAAGGCCTTGCGCGAGCGCGAGGTGCT
>CAYTWS010000129.1:1189-5386 GCA_964442145.1 uncultured Ectothiorhodospiraceae bacterium
TCGAGCAATACGAGTTCCGGCTGGTGCGCAAGGCCTTGCGCGAGCGCGAGGTGCTACTGGGGGTCGCGCCGCACATCATCTGGCCGCTTCGCTTCGTCATGCCCCATGTGCGCGAGCTGCGCCCCGCCTGGATGATCCGCGCCGGGCTGTTCCTCTATGACCACTTGGGCGGGCGCCGCCGGCTGCCCGGCTCCGGGGGTATCCGCCTGGGCACGCATCCGGCCGGCGAGCCGCTCGATCCAGCGTTCGACCGCGGCTTCGTCTACTCGGACTGCTGGGTCCAGGACACCCGCTTGGTCGTATTGAACGCGATCGATGCGGCCGAGCGCGGCGCCGCGGTCTGGCCGCGGACCCGCTGCGTCGCCGCCGAGCGGGGCCGCCACGCCTGGACGGTGACGCTTCGCTCCAGCGTCGACGGCAGCGAGCGCAGCGTCACCGCGCGCGCCCTGGTCAACGCCGCCGGCCCTTGGGTGGCCCGTTTCCTGGACGAGGCCGTCCACGGCGGCAGTGAGCCGGTCTCGCTGGTCAAGGGCAGCCACATCGTGGTCCCGCGTCTGCACGACCACGACTACGCCTATATCTTGCAAAACACCGACGGCCGCGTCGTCTTCGCCATCCCCTACGAGTGCGACTACACGCTGATCGGCACCACCGACGTGGCCTACGAGGGCGACCCAAGCGATGCGGTGACCTCGCCCGAGGAGATCCGCTACCTCTGCGACGCGGTCAATCGCTACTTCGCCAAGCCGGTGCGCCCGGAGGACGTGGTCTGGACCTATGCCGGGGTCCGCACGCTCCACGACACGGGCGGTCCCGATCCCTCGGCGCTCTCGCGCGACTATGCCCTGCAAATGGACCGCAGTGGCGCGCCACTGCTCAACGTCCTGGGCGGTAAACTGACCACCTACCGCACGCTGGCGAGCGAGGCGTGCTCCGAGCTCACCAGTGTCCTCGGCGGCGGCGGGCGCGACTGGACGGGCTCGCGCGCGCTGCCGGGCGGCGACATCGAGGGTGGGGACTTCGAGGCGTTCCTCGCGGGGGTGCACCGGCGCTGGCCCTGGCTCCCGACCGACACGGCGTGGCGCCTGGCGCGCAACTACGGCACCCGCATTGCCTGCATCCTGGGGGATGCGGCGCAATTGGCGGATCTGGGTGAGCACTTCGGCGCCGACTTGTACGAGGCCGAGCTGCGATACCTCGTCCGCGCCGAATGGGCCACAACGGCCGACGACGTGCTCTGGCGTCGTAGTAAGCTGGGACTGGCGCTCGACGCCGAGGGGGTGCAACGGGTGACGGACTGGATGAACGGCCATGCGGCGCCCGCGGCATGGGAGGCAACCGGCTGATGGCACTCGCGTTGGACCACATCAACAAGACCGTCGAGGGCGAGACCCACATCGACGACCTCAGCCTCGAGTGCGAGCGCGGCAGCTTTACCGTCCTGCTCGGGCTCACGCGCGCGGGCAAGACCTCGACCATGCGGCTGATGGCCGGCCTCGACCGACCGACGTCGGGGCGGGTCCTGATGGATGGCGCCGACGTCAGCCGCGTGCCCGTGCGCCGGCGCAACGTGGCGATGGTGTATCAGGAGTTCATCAACTACCCGTCGCTGAGCGTCTACGACAACATTGCCTCGCCGCTGAAGCTCGCCGGGATCGATCGGCCCGAGATCGACCGCCGCGTGCGCGCCGAGGCCGAGCGCCTCCATATCGAGGGCTTGCTCGATCGCCTGCCCGGTGAGCTCTCCGGCGGGCAGCAGCAGCGCACGGCCATGGCCCGGGCGCTGGTCCGCGACGCCGATCTGCTGCTGCTCGACGAGCCCTTGATCAACCTGGACTACAAGCTGCGCGAGGAGCTGCGCGTCGAGCTGCGCGAGATCTTCCGCGAGCGCAATGCGGTGATCGTCTACGCCACCACCGAGCCGGTGGAGGCGCTCACGCTGGGCGGCCACACCGCCGTGTTGCACCAGGGCCGCCTCGTCCAGCACGGGCCCACGGCCGAGGTGTATCGGCGTCCCGCTACCATCGACGTTTCGCAGGTCTTCAGCGACCCACCCATGAATCTGGCGGACGGCCGGCTCGACGCGGATGGCCTGGTGCTCGGTGAGGGCGTGCGCCTGGCACCGCCGGCGCACCTGGCGGGGCTGGCGCGCGGCGACTACCGCTTCGGGATCCGCCCGCCGCATCTGTTCGTGCAGCAGCGCGGTCCAAACGATGTGGCACTCCCCGGGGAGGTCGAGGTCGCCGAGATCTCGGGCTCGGAGACCTACATCCACATGCGCCACGGCGAGGGCTCCTGGGTGGTACAGGAGGCGGGCGTGCACGAGCGCTCGCTCGGCGAGCGCATCACGGTCTACATGGACCCGGCGCACCTGTTCGCTTTCGACCGCGACGGCCGCCTGGCCGCCGCACCCGAAGGCGGGCAAGCTGCCGCCGCCTGACAGCGCGAGAGGCGAGACGAGATGGCCCGCATCGGACTCGAACAAATCGCCCACTCATACGAACGCGCGCCGGCGAGCCCCGCCGACTACGCCCTGCGGCATCTCGATCACGTCTGGGAGGACGGTGGCGCCTATGCGCTTTTGGGTCCGTCCGGCTGTGGCAAGACGACGCTGCTCAACATCGTCTCCGGACTGATCCAGCCGACCGAGGGCCGGGTCACCTTCGACGGTCGCGATGTCACGGCGCTGCCCACCGAGGAGCGCAACATCGCCCAGGTGTTCCAGTTCCCGGTCCTCTACGACACGATGAGCGTCTTCGACAATCTGGCGTTCCCCCTGCGCAATCGGCGTGTGCCCGAGGCGCAGGTCCGCGATCGGGTCCGCGAGATCGCCTCGATGCTCGATCTGGCGGATGTGCTGGGGCGCAAGGCGGTCAATCTGGGTGCCGACGCCAAGCAGAAGATCTCGCTCGGACGCGGGCTCGTGCGCCGCGACGTCGCGGCAATCATGTTCGACGAGCCGCTGACCGTGATCGATCCGCATCTGAAGTGGCATCTGCGGCGCAAGCTCAAGGAGATCCACGAGCAGCTGCGGATCACGCTGGTCTATGTCACCCATGACCAGACCGAGGCGCTGACCTTCGCCGACCAGGTCGTGGTGATGTCGCACGGCCAGGTGCTCCAGTTGGGCAGCCCGCAGGATCTATTCGAGCGCCCGGCGCACACCTTCGTGGGCTATTTCATCGGCAGCCCCGGCATGAATTTCCTGGATTGCGGGCTCGACGGCGACGCCGCCGTGGTCGAGGGCCAGCGCGTGCCCTTGCCGGGGCACGTGCTCGACCTGGGCCAAAACGCGCGGGGGCGGCTGCAGCTGGGGGTGCGCCCCGAGTTCCTGCGCCTGGCACGCGCCGGTGAGCAAGGCGTGCGCGTGGGCGTCGAAGACGTCGAGGATCTCGGCAGCTATCAGCTGGTGCGGGCACGCTTGGGCGAGCACACGCTGCGGCTCAAGCTGGGCGAGGACGAGCCCGGCCCGGGCGACGACGCCGAGCTCGTGTTCCCGCCCGAGTGGACGCGGCTCTACGCCGACGGTCGCCTGGTCGCCTGAGCGCAATCGATCGAGGGGCGCGGGATGGAGAAGACGCACAACGAGAAAGCCTGGCTCATGGTCCTGCCGGTGGTGCTGATCGTGTCGTTCAGCGCCATCATCCCACTGATGACCGTGGTCAACTACTCGGTCCAGGACATCTTCGATCCGTCGACGCGGTTCTTCGTCGGCACCGAGTGGTTCAAGCAGACCATAACCGATCCCGAGCTCCACGATGCGCTCGGGCGCCAGTTCCTGTTCTCGTTCGCGGTGCTCGCGATCGAGGTCCCGCTGGGCATCCTGGTCGCGCTGTGCATGCCGCGCAAAGGCCCCTGGGTGTCGTTGTGCCTGGTGGCGTTGGCCCTGCCGCTGCTGGTGCCGTGGAACGTCGTCGGCACCATCTGGCAGATCTTCGCCCGCCCCGATATCGGCCTGGCCGGCGTCACCCTCAACGCCATGGGCTTGGACTACAATTACACCGGGGATCCGCTCGACGCGTGGCTCACCGTGGTCGTCATGGATGTCTGGCACTGGACGTCGCTGGTGGTGCTGCTGTGCTACGCCGGGCTGCAGGCGATCCCGGACGCCTACTACCAGGCCGCCCGGGTGGACGGCGCCTCGCGTTGGGCGGTGTTCCGCTTCATCGAGCTGCCCAAGATGCGCGGCGTGCTCAT
>CAYTWS010000130.1:0-5383 GCA_964442145.1 uncultured Ectothiorhodospiraceae bacterium
CGAGGGCGGGCGCACCGTCGGGGCCGGCGTCGTCTCCAAGATTCTCGAGTGACGCTTCATGGCGACTAAGCAGACCCAAACGATCCGGATCCGGCTGAAGGCTTTCGACCATCGGCTGATCGACAGCTCGGCGCGTGAGATCGTCGAGACCGCCAAGCGCACCGGCGCGCGCGTGCTCGGCCCGATTCCGCTGCCGACCAAGCGCGAGTGCTACACCGTGTTGACGTCACCGCACGTCGACAAGGACGCGCGTGACCAATACGAGCTGCGCACCCACAAGCGCTTGCTCGATATCGTCGATCCGACCGAGAAGACCGTCGACGCCTTGATGAAGCTGGACCTCGCAGCGGGCGTCGACGTCCAGATCAAGCTCAGTTGATCCGGTAGCCGGCCGGGCCGGGTGAACCGCGTGCCCGGCTTGGCGTCACCGAGACTCCGCTGCTATAATCTTCCGCTTGCCCGGCCCGGGGCGGTTATCAACTGCTGCCGGGCCTTGATTTGGGTCATCGCAGAGCCGGCGACGGCTGCGGTCGCCGCGACGAATGGGAACGACAACGATGGCGATTGGCGTAATCGGCCGTAAGGCGGGCATGACCCGGATTTTCACCGATGAGGGCGCCGCGATCCCGGTCACGGTGATTCGCGTCGAGCCCAACCGGGTCACCCAAATCAAACAACCGGGGCGCGACGGCTACAGCGCGCTCCAGCTCACCACGGGCAGCCGGCGCGCCAACCGCGTGCCCAAGCCCGAGGCGGGCCACTTCGCCAAGGCGGGCATAGAGCCGGGCCGCGGCCTCTGGGAGGTCCGCCTGCCCGACGCCGACTCGAGCGAGCTCAGCGCCGGCAGCGAGCTGGGTGTCGATCAGTTCGAGGCGGGCCAGCGCGTCGATATCACCGGCACGACCAAGGGCCGGGGCTTCCAGGGCACGGTCCGCCGGCACAACTTCAATACGCAGGACAACTCGCACGGTAACTCGCTGGCGCACCGCGTGCCCGGCTCGATCGGGCAGATGCAGGATCCCGGCCACGTGTGGAAGGGCAAGCGCATGCCCGGGCACATGGGCAACGCCAAGCGCACCGCGCAGAACCTCGAGGTCGTGCGCGTCGATGCCGAGCGCGGCCTGTTGCTCGTGCGCGGTGCGGTCCCGGGTGCGAACAACGGCGACCTGATGGTGCAGCCGTCGGTCAAGGCGCAGCGGTAAGGAGTCAGCGATGGAGCTGAAGACGGCAGACGGCGCGACCCAAGTGCAGGTCGCCGACGAGGCATTCGGCAAGCCGTTCAACGAGCCGCTGGTGCACCAGGCGGTCGAGACCTATCTCGCGGGTGCGCGCCGCGGCACCAAGGCGCAGAAGACGCGCGCCGAGGTCTCCGGCGGCGGGCGCAAGCCCTGGCGCCAGAAGGGCACCGGCAACGCCCGCGCGGGCACGATCCGCAGCCCCATCTGGGTCGGCGGCGGCACGCACTTCGCGGCCAAGCCCCGGGATTTCTCCAAGGGCTTGAATCGCAAGATGTATCGCGGCGCCCTGCGCTCGATCATCTCCGAGCTCACGCGCCGACAGCGCCTTACGGTGGTCGACGAGCTGGGTGTCAGCGAGCCCAGGACCAAGGCCATGGCGCAGCGCCTCGACCAAGTCGGCGGCCGCGATGCGCTGGTGGTGCTCGCCGAGGCGGATGACAACGCCCGTCTGGCGGCGCGCAATCTGCCGCACACCGAGGTGGTGGCGGTACACGAGGTCAACCCGGTCAACCTGCTCCGCCACGAGCGCGTGGTGGCGACGGTGGACGCGGTCAAGCGCCTGGAGGGGTGGCTGGCATGAACGACGAGCGCCTGTACCAAATCATCCGCATGCCGCACATGTCGGAGAAGGCGGCGTTCGGCGCGGACGAGCGCAATCAGCACGTGTTCAGCGTCGCACCCGACGCGACCAAGCCGGAGATCCGCAAGGCGGTCGAGCGGCTGTTCAAGGTCAAGGTCGACAAGGTCCGCGTGCTCAACGTCAAAGGCAAGCGCAAGCGCTTCGGCATGGTCGAGGGCCGCCGCGACGGCTGGCGCAAGGCGATCGTGCGGCTCGCGCCCGGCCAAGACATCGACTACGCCGGATTCCAAGGGTAAGCGACGATGGCGATCGTAAAGACCAACCCGACGTCGCCGGGGCGGCGTTTCCGCATCGAGATCAAGCGCCAGGGGCTGCACCGCGGTGAGCCCTACGAGCCGCTGCTCGAGAAGGGCAACTCGAAGACGGGCGGGCGCAACGGCGACGGCCGGATCACGTCGCGGCGGCGCGGCGGCGGCCACAAGCGCCGCTATCGCCGTATCGACTTCAAGCGCGACAAGGACGGCGTTCCCGCCCAGGTCGAGCGCCTGGAGTACGATCCGAATCGCAGCGCGCGCATCGCGCTGTTGAAGTACGCCGACGGCGAGCGCCGCTACATCCTGGCGCCCAAGCACGTCAAAGCGGGCGCGCCCATCCGCTCGGGCCGCGAGGCGCCGATCAAGCCGGGCAATGCCCTGCCGCTGTCGAGCATCCCGCTGGGCACGCGCGTGCATTGCGTCGAGATGAAGCCGGGCAAGGGCGGCCAGATCGCGCGCTCGGCGGGTGCCTCGGTGCAGCTGGTCGCCCGCGAGGGCGGTAAGGCGACCCTGCGGCTGCGCTCGGGCGAGATGCGCTACGTCCCCGTGTCCTGCCGGGCGACCATCGGCGAGGTCGGCAACGAGGAGCACAGCCTCCAACGCATGGGCAAGGCCGGCGCCCATCGCTGGCGCGGCAAGCGCCCGACGGTGCGCGGTGTCGCCATGAACCCGATCGACCATCCCATGGGTGGCGGCGAGGGCCGCACGGCCGGCGGGCGGCACCCGGTGACCCCGTGGGGCCAGCCCACCAAGGGCTACAAGACGCGTAAGAACAAGTCGACGGACAAGAACATCGTCCGCCGCCGTAACCGCAAGAAGTAACGCGAGGACTCGATCGTGCCACGTTCACTGCGCAAAGGACCATTTGTCGACCTCCACCTGATGAAGAAGGTGGAGAGCGCACAGGCGTCCAACAGCCGCCGCCCGATCAAGACCTGGTCGCGGCGCTCCATGGTGGTCCCGGAGATGGTCGGGCTGACCATCGCGGTCCACAACGGACGCCAGCACGTGCCGGTGCTGATCAGCGAGAACATGGTCGGGCACAAGCTGGGTGAGTTCGCCCTGACCCGCACCTTCAAGGGGCACGCGGCGAACAAGAAGACCCGCCGCTAGAGGCTGACGACGATGCAGACGAGCGCAAAACTCAAGATGGCGCGGATCTCGCCGCAGAAGACCCGACTCGTCGCGGACCAGATCCGCGGGATGCCGGTGGAGAAGGCGCTGAACACGCTGTCGTTCTCGAACAAGCGGGCCGCCGGCCTGGTGAAAAAGGTGCTCGAGTCGGCGATCGCCAATGCCGAGCACAACGACGGCGCCGACGTCGATGAGCTCCGCGTCAGCGTCATCACGGTCGACGAGGGGCAGACGCACAAGCGGCTGAAGGCCCGGGCGAAAGGCCAGGCGAACCGCATCCTCAAGCGCACCAGCCACATCCACGTGAGCGTGGCCGACTAAGTAAGCGAGGCGAGCGAGATGGGTCAGAAAGTACATCCGGTAGGCATCCGGCTCGGCATCTCCGCCGATTGGAACTCGACGTGGTACGCGAACAATCGCGACTTCCCCGAGTTCCTCAACAACGACATCGCCGTGCGCGACTTCATCCGCAAGGAGCTGTCGCACGCCTCGGTCAGCCGGATCCAGATCGACCGCCCGGCGCGCGCGCTGCACGTGACCATCCACACCGCGCGCCCCGGCATCGTCATCGGCAAGAAGGGCGAGGACATCGAGAAGCTGCGCCACAAGGTGGCCCAGATCGGCAACCTCCCGGTCGGCAGCGTCAAGATCAACATCGCCGAGATCCGCAAGCCCGAGCTCGACGCCAAGCTGGTCGCCGACAACGTCGCCGCCCAGCTCGAGCGCCGCGTCATGTTCCGCCGTGCGATGAAGCGCGTCGTGACCAACACGATGCGCTTGGGGGCCGAGGGCGTGAAGATCCACGCCGCCGGGCGTCTCAACGGCGCCGAGATCGCGCGCAAGGAGTGGTACCACGACGGCCGCGTGCCGCTGCATACGCTTCGCGCCGACATCGATTTCGGCCAGGCCACCGCGCGCACCGCTTACGGCACGCTCGGTCTCAAGGTCTGGATCTGTAAGGGTGAGGTGTTCGACCTGACGCAAAAGCGCGAGGCCGCCAAGAGCCAGGCGCAGGCGAAGTAGGAGCATTCCGTCATGTTGCAGCCGAAACGCACGAAGTACCGCAAACAGCAAAAAGGCAAGAACCGCGGCGTCGCGACCAACGGTGACAAGGTCAGCTTCGGCGAGTTCGGCCTCAAGGCCGTCGACCGTGGGCGGATCACCTCGCGCCAGATCGAGGCCGCGCGCCGGGCGATGACGCGTCACGTGCGCCGTGGCGGCAAGATCTGGATCCGGATGTTCCCCGACATCCCGGTGACCAACAAGCCCATCGAGGTGCGCATGGGTAAGGGTAAGGGTGGCATCGAGTACTGGGCCACCAAGGTGCAGCCGGGCAAGGTCCTCTACGAGATGGAGGGCGTGTCCGAGCCGGTGGCCCGCGAGGCGATGCGCCGCGCGGCCCAGAAGCTCCCGGTGCGCTGTGTGTTCGTCAACCGGACGATCATGTAATGAAGGCGAGTGAGTTGCGTCAAAAGTCGATCGAGGAGCTCAACAACGAGCTCATCGAGCTCCGCCGCGAACAGTTCAACCTGCGCATGCAGCAGGGTGTGGGTCAGTCGCCGCGGTCGGACCGCTTCAGCAAGGTCCGCCGCGACATCGCGCGGGTCAAGACCATCATCAACGAGAAACAAGCCACGGGTGCGTCCGCATGAGTGAGGAAAAGCAAAAGATCGCGCGCCGCGAACGTGGCTACGTGGTCAGCGCTCGCATGAACAAGAGCGTGGCCGTGCTGGTCGAGCGCCGTGTGCGCCATCCGCTGTACGGCAAGTTCGTCAAGCGCTCGAAGAAGTATCACGTCCACGACGAGAACAACGAGTGCAACCACGGCGACTTCGTGGTGATCGAGGAGTGCGCTCCGATCTCGAAGACGAAGGCGTGGCGCCTCGTTCGCGTCCATACACCCGCGGCCGGCGCCTGAGGGCGCCGTCGCCGAGCGGCACGGGTAAGGGATAACAGAAAATGATCCAGATGCAGACCAGCCTCAACGCGGCCGACAACAGCGGGGCGCGCAAGGTGCAGTGCATCAAGGTGCTCGGCGGCTCGGGCAAGCGCTACGCGAGCATCGGCGACATCATCAAGGTCAGCGTCAAAGAGGCGATCCCGCGGGGCCGCGTCAA
>CAYTWS010000131.1:0-5376 GCA_964442145.1 uncultured Ectothiorhodospiraceae bacterium
CAGCCGAGCGCGTGAATGGGGATGTCGACCCGCGGTGCCCCCCAGAGGGCGCCGCCGATCAGGCAGATATTCAGCAGCACCGGCGTGAAGGCCGGCACGGCGAAGCGCGAGAAGCTCTGCAGCATCCCGCCGGCCGCCGCCACCAGCGAGATGAACAGGATGTAAGGGAAGGTGATGCGCAGCATCTCGGCGGCGGCGCCGAAACGCTCGGTGTCGCCGTAGAAGCCGGGGGCGAACACGAGCACGAGCACGGGCGCCACGGCGACGCCGACGGCCGTCAGCGCCAGCAGGACACCCAGCAGCGTGCCGATGACGTGATCGGTCAGATCGCGCAGGCGGTCGAAGCCGTAGTTCTCCTTGTACTCGGTGAACACCGGCACGAACGCCTGGGTGAAGCCGCCCTCGCCGAACAGGCGGCGTAGGAAATTCGGGATGCGGAAGGCGACGAAGAAGGCGTCGGTCATGGGGCCGGCGCCGAAGACACCGGCGACCACCATGTCGCGCAGGAAGCCGAAGACGCGCGACAGCGCGGTCATCGCCCCCACGGTGCCGCCCGTACGCCATAATCCCGGCCGTTTCACCGCCATGCGTGCTCGGCTCCTGCTGCTGGCCGCGGCGCGCGGCGAGCGCGCGAGTGTAGCAGCCAAACCCCGGGGCTGGGGCATGTGCGCATTGACAACCCGCGCCTCGGTGGAGACAATTCGCCGCTTACCGCAGGACGGAAGGCATCCGGAGAGACGAACCGTGGCGAATAACCCGCAGAGCCGCAAGCGCGCCCGCCAGAACGTCAAGCGCCGCGTGCACAATCACAGCATGCGCTCGCACATGCGCACGCACGTCAAGAAGGTCATCAAGGCCTTGCGCCGCAATGACCTCGAGGGCGCCCGCAGCGCGTACGCCGTCGCGGTGCCGATCGTCGACCGGACCGCCCGCAAGGGACTCATCCACAAGAACCGCGCGGCGCGCTACAAGAGCCGTCTGAACAAGCGTATCCGCGCCCTGTCGCAGTGAGCGCGCACGCCTGCGCCGCGCCATGATCGAGAGAGCCGGCCGCGCGCCGGCGCTGTGGTGTCCAATCCCGCCAACAATGGCCGGCGCGCCCCATTGCCGCATGGCACTGCGCACGAGGTGGCGGATCTTGCGGCAGCCTCCCAGCCCGACGGCTCCAGCGCGACTGCTTGGCCGCTGATCGCGCGGCTCGTGCCGGCGGTCATCGCAACCGCCTCACCGCCCCAAGCCCCGGATCTACGCCCACGGTCGCCGTCATCCCCAGCGACAGCCACCGGTGTATGATGCACTTGGACCAAGTTGCAACTGCTCGTACGCCGTACCCCGCGCCCCTGGCGCACGCAGCCCGATGGAGGAGCCAGCATGAGCGAGCCCCATCCCCGAAACGGCCGCCGGCGTTTCCTGCGCGCCACTTTGGCTGGTGCCATCGCCGTCCCCGGCCTGATCGCCCGCCGCGGCGCCTGGGCGGCCGACAAGCCCAAGCTCGACCCCTCGTCGGGTCAGGCGAAGGCGCTGCAGTACGTCCACGACGCCAGCCAAGCGAGCGACAAGCCCGGTTACGAGGACGGCGCCATTTGTGGCAACTGCCTCCAGTGGACCGGGGGCGATAGCGAATGGGGTGGCTGCAACATCTTCCCTGGTAAGCGGGTCAAGCGCGGCGGCTGGTGCAGCGCTTGGGCCGAGGCGTGAGCACGGATGCCTCGCCCGCCTTGGCTGGAGCCAAGCCGGGCCTACGGGGGGTGACCCCGGCACAATGGCCGTAGGCCCGCGTCGCCTGGGCGCGTAGGCGCGCAGGCGATGCGGGCAGGGCATGCATCTGCATCGTGGAACGGCGCTGATGTGGTCTAATCGCGGCTGGTTTCCGCGCAAGAGGCAGCCATGGCCGAGCCGTCCCCGCTGTCCAGCCAAGTCGTCGAAGACAAGCGCGACCTGATCGCCTACCTCGAGAGCGGGTGTAAGCCGCCCGAAGACTGGCGCATCGGCACCGAGCACGAGAAATTCGTCTTCCGCATCAGCGACCGCGCGCCCGTACCCTATGACGGGCCCGACGGCATCCGCGCGTTCCTGGAGGGGCTGACGCGCTTCGGCTGGGCCCCCGTCTACGAGCACGGCAACCCGATCGCGCTCAAGCGCGGCGATGCCGCGATCACGCTCGAGCCGGCCGGCCAACTCGAGCTCTCGGGTGAGCCCCTGGTCGATCTGCACGACAGCTGCGAGGAGGTGAATACCCACTTGCGCGAGGTGCGCACCGTGGCCCAGGAGCTGGGTGTGGGCCTGATCGGCCTGGGTTTCCATCCCACGGCGACGCGCGCCGAGATGCCGTGGATGCCCAAGCAGCGCTACCAGATCATGGGCCGCTACATGCCCACCCGCGGCGATCTGGGCCTGGACATGATGACCCGCTCCTGCGGCGTCCAGGTCAACCTCGATTTCGCCAGCGAGGCCGACATGGTGCGCAAGTACCGGGTCTCGCTGGCGCTGCAGCCCATCGCCACGGCGCTGTTCGCCAACTCGCCGTTCCTGGAGGGTCGACCCAACGGCCGGCTGAGCTACCGCGCGCACGTTTGGAGCGACACCGATCCGGACCGCTGCGGCATCCCCGGATTCGTCTTCGACGAGGGCATGGGCTTCGAGCGCTACACCGACTACGCCCTCGACGTGCCCATGTATTTCATCGTGCGCGACGGCGAGCTCATCGACTGCGCGGGCCAGTCGTTCCGCGATTTCCTCGCCGGCCGCCTGCCCGCGCGCCCGGGCGAGCGGCCCACGCTCGCGGACTGGGAGGACCATCTGACCACGCTGTTCCCGGAGGTGCGCATCAAGCGCTTCATGGAGCAGCGCGGCGCCGATGCGGGACCCTGGCGGCGGCTGTGCGCGTTGCCGGCGCTGTGGGTGGGTCTGCTCTACGACGATACGGCGCTGGCGGCGGCGGAGGGTCTCATCCGCGGTTGGACGGCGACCGAGATCGCCGAGCTCCAGCAGTCAGCGGCACGCTACGGGTTGGCAGCGCGCCACCGCGGCCACGGCCTGGCGGACTGGGCGGATCAAGTCCTCGAGATCGCCCACGCGGGGCTCAGCCGCCGCGATCGCCGCGACGGCCAGGGCCGCGACGAGAGCCGCTTCCTGCACGACTTGGAATGGATCGCCGAGCGCGGCACCACCCCGGCGGAGCAGCTACTGGCCGAGTACGAGCACCGCTGGGGCCAGCGGGTCGACCCCGTGTTCGATGAGCACTGCTATTGACGGCGTGCCCCGTCACGAGCGCATTCTAGCCTTTACGGACAATGGGGTCGGGGAGGGCTCCGTCATCCGGAGGACGGCCCATAACGACGATCGCACTGCTGCACGGGAACCTGGCGCATCTGTTGGCGCAGTCGCCGAGTGCCCGAGCCCACGGGCTCGAGGTGTGCGTGGCCGCCAGCGACAAGGATCGCTTCCGCGATGGCTTGGCGTCGCACCAAGTCGACGCCCTGGTATTGGGGCTGGATCGCCTGGGCGATCGCCCGCTCGCCGACATCAACCGCTACCAGAAATACACCCGCCCGCGCGCCACCATCGTCACCCACTCGTTCACCAACAGGTCGATCCAGCGCTCGCTCGAGGCGCGCGACGACGTCATCGTCGTGCGCGAGCCGCTGACACGGGCTCGCCTGCAGGGCCTACTCGCGCGTGCCCTGGGCGATCCCGAGCTCGCACCCGTTCGTGGCGAGGATCGGCGCGCGGACGAGGGTGCGGCGATGGGCTCGACCTACGACGAGCTCATCGAGCGCGATGTGCCCCGCCAGCGCTACGATGACGTCCAGCTCAACCGAATCTTCGAGGAGGCGATCGCGCTGGACTACGAGTTCACCCAGCACGTCGCCGACCTGCTGATCCAGATCCACAGCTTCGAGGCCTACTGCCGGCGGCGTAACCACGGCCGCCACGACGAGCGCCGCCTGCACATCGACGTCGAGCGGGGCACGGCACACTCGCGCGCCTTGCTGGAGGAGTGCCTGCACCGGCTCGTCTCGGCAACCCGCATCTCGCCGGGACCGCCCGCGGGCGCCGGCGAGGATCGCTCATTGCCACTGGGACGGGCGCCGGACGCGGAGGGCTCGACCGACGCGGCGGACGTGCACTACATCGCCGGGGATCGGAGCTAGTGGGTCATGCGGGTACTTCGGCCGCGCTATCGGCGCCGCACAGGCGCGCCATTGCCGTGGCGGGGCTGTGCTCGGCGCCCGAGGGCAGCGGCGCCTCCGCATCGCCGAGCCACGCCCGGATGTCGGCGAGCGTGCGCGCGCGTTGGCGGTCGCGCGTGAGGAAGTGATAGCCGTCGGCGTAGAGTGCGACCCGCGGGCGCGGTGGCGGGCGCCGGCTCAAGCGTGCGAGCACGCCGCAGGTCGCACGCGGCGGGACCATGTCGTCGCGCGCGGCGAGCTGGAGCAGGCTCCGCTGCGGTAGCTCGTCCACCCGTGCCCGCGCGGCCGTCATCAAGTCCATGGCGCCGGCGAGCATGTCGAAGCGGACCTCGCGCAGGATGTGCTCGTCGGTGGCCTGGATGCGCATGATCCGGGGGGCATCGGTGACCTGGATCTGGGCGAGGGTGCGCCCGGTCGATTGATTGGGCCGCAGGCCCGGCAAGAGCGTGGCGCTGATACGGAGCCCGACGCGCTGGATCCAAGGCAGGGTATCCCAGCTACGAAATGCCGGTGCGATCAAGGTGGTGCTCGCCGGCTCGATGGCACCCGCGCCGGTGACCGCGAGCGTGGCCAGGGCCGCCCCCATACTGTGGCCCAGCAGGTGGACCGGGCGTTGTGGATGGCGCCGTCGTAGCCTGCGGTGGAGGGCGCGCACGTCGGCGACCATGCGCGCTCGGCCGGCCCAATGGCCGCGGCTGGCGGTGCGGCCGAAGCCGCGCTGATCGACGGCGACCACGTCGTAGCCGGCCGCGGCCAGGCTGGGGCCCAGGGTATAGAAGACACCGCCGTGCTCGGTGAAGCCGTGCAGTGCGATCACCGTCGCCCGCGGATCGCCCTCGGGGCGCCAGCGGGTCAGCGGTAGCCGCGCACCGTCGTCGGCGACGAAAACAGCGTCGCCGAGGCGTGGTCCGTGCTGGCCCCGCTTGTCGCCCGCGTGGCCGTCGACGCTGGCGCCACAGCCGGCGAGACTGGCGGCGAGTGCCACGGCCCGGGCGAACCGCAACGCCTGCGCCCGGCCACGAGGTAGCCCCACGCACGGGCCGCGCATCGGCCGTTCAGCCCGTCACGACCATGTTGTCGCGGTCGATGAGCTCGGGCTCGACCACGTAGCCCAGTATCCCCTCGATGGCATGGCTGGGCTGGCCCTTGATGCGGTCGATCTCGCTGGCGCCGTAGTTGACCA
>CAYTWS010000132.1:0-5348 GCA_964442145.1 uncultured Ectothiorhodospiraceae bacterium
GTCGATCGCGGCCGACTGCGATCGGCGGCGCGGTGCCCGACGAGGGCGGGATCCGCGCGTGGCAGATCGACGGCACCGGGCGCAAGCCCGCCTTACACGACCGCAGCCACGGCTGCCGGACACAACACACAACCTGGGAGAGACCCGATGCAGTATCGCCAGCTCGGCCACACAAACGAGCGCGTGAGCACCCTGTGCCTGGGGACGATGACCTGGGGCCAGCAGAACAGCGAGGCCGAGGCCCACGATCAGCTCGATCTCGCGCTCGAGCATGGTGTGAATTTCATCGACACAGCGGAGATGTATCCGGTGCCGCCGCGCGCCGAGACCCAGGGCCTGACCGAGCGCTACATCGGCACCTGGCTGGCCAAGCGCAGCGACCGCGAGCGCTTGCTGCTGGCGACCAAGGTCTCCGGTCCGTCGAGCAACGCGGATTGGATCCGGGGCGGGCCCCAGCTCACCCCGCGTCATATCCGTGACGCGCTCAACGAGAGCCTCGCGCGCTTACAGACCGACTACGTCGATCTCTACCAGATCCACTGGCCCGCCCGTCAGGCCAACTACTTCGGGCGCCTGGGCTACGAGCCCGACGACGATCCCGGCGCGCTCGAGGGTATCGAGGAGACACTGGATACCCTCGCGCAGCTCGTCGAGGAGGGCCGGGTACGCTACATCGGGGTCTCCAACGAGACCCCTTGGGGCGTGATGCAGTACCTGCGCCTGGCCGAGGAGAAGGGCTTACCGCGGATCTTGTCGATCCAGAACCCGTACAGCCTGCTCAACCGCACCTTCGAGATCGGCCTCGCCGAGATCGCCCACCGCGAGCGCGCCGGCCTGCTGGCGTACTCGCCGCTGGCGTTCGGCATGCTCACGGGCAAGTACCGCGGCGGCGCCCGCCCGGCCGGGGCGCGGCTGACGGAATTCCCCGCGTTCACGCGCTATACGCGCGATGAGGCGGTTGCGGCGGCCGAGTCGTACGTGGACCTGGCGCACCAGCACGGCCTGTCGCCGGCGCAACTGGCGCTCGCCTTCGTCAACAGCCGCCCGTTCGTCACCAGCAACATCCTCGGTGCGACCACACGCGCCCAGCTCGAGGAGAACCTCGCCAGCATCGACGTACGCCTCGGCGACGAGGTCCTCGAGGCCATCGACACCATCCACCGCCGGTGCCCTAATCCGGCGCCGTAGGCCGGCTTTTGCTCGCGACGCCCCACACCCGATTGCCACAGGCACCACGATAAGGTGCCGCCCGGAGCGTCCACAGCCCCAAGCAATAGCCGGCGTCAATAGCCCGCAATCAATAACCGGCATCCGGGGCGTACGTGCCCCGAACGCCGGTTGTTGCCTTTGCCATCACCATCGCCGCGGCCCGAAAGGGGCCGTGGCCAATGCACCCCGAATGGGTAGCCGCGGAGCAAAAACCGGCCTACGTCTCGTGTTCCCGCGGCGGTTGAAAGGAGCCGTAGGCCGGCTTTTGCTCGCAGCGCCCCACGCCCGATTGCCACAGGCACCAAAATCAAGGAGCCACCCGGAGGGTCCACGACCCCAAGCAACAGCCGGCGCGGGTTAGCGCTTCACGCCCTCTCGATCGTCGGCGTGGACCGCCGCACCCGAGCCGGGGAGCTCGCCCATGCGCGCCTCGATCCAGGTGCGCGCGGCCTCGTTGACGACCTCGGGCGAGCGCTCAGCCGCGTCGATAGGCCCGCCCACGACGACATCGACCACCCCGGCGCGCGGCACACGCGTGTCTCGCGACCAGAACTCGCCCGCGTTGTGGGCAATGGGGACGATGGGCGTGCCCGTTTCAGCGGCCAGGATGGCCCCACCCGCCCGGTAGCGCGCAGTCTCGCCCAGGCGCACGCGTGTGCCCTCGGGGAAGATCATCACGCTGCGCCCGGCCTCGAGCTGGGCGCGGCCCTGCAGGCGTAGCTGGTCGACTGCGGTGCGCCCCGCCGAGCGGTCGATGGCGATGGGCCGCAGCGCCGCCAAGCCCCAGCCGAAGAAGGGCACGCGCAGCAGCTCGCGCTTGAGGACGTGCACGTGCTCGGGCAGGAGCACGACCAGCGCCATCGTCTCCCACATCGATTGGTGCTTGGCGAGGAAGACGACGGGCTGGTCGGGGATCGCCTCGCGCCCGCGGATGCGCCAGGACAGGCCGCAGATCCAGCGCGCGGCATGCATGTTGATCCAGCACCAGCAATAGCCGAAGCGGTAAGCGCGCCGCGACGGCAGGAACCAGCCCACGATGCCGGCGACGCTCCCGAGGACGATGGTGCTGGCGGCGAAGACGAACCAGAATGCCGCCGCCCGCATCCCCTGCACCCACGAGGGCGCGCCCGGTCCCGTATTGGCGTTAGTCGGCGGCGTCATCGCGGGCGGCGAGCCAATGCTCGACGAAATCGGCGAGATCGTCGTGGACGCTGATATCGGCGAGGGTGTCCATCCCGGCCAGCGTATCCGGCCCGCGCCCGGTACGCACCAGCACCGGCCGGGCACCGGCCGCGCGCGCGGCCTCGATGTCGCTCCAGGAGTCGCCCACGTAGGGTACCCCATCGAGCGCTGTATCGAGGCGCTGGGCAATGGCTTGGAGCATGCCGGGGCCGGGCTTGCGCATGGGGTCGCTCGAGTCGGGCCCATGCGGCGAGTAGGCAATGGGATCGACGCTTCCGCCCAGCGGTGCCAGGCGGGCGTTCATGTGCGCGTGGATGGCCTCGAGCGTGGCCTCGTCGAACAGGCCGCGCGCCATCCCCGACTGATTGGTCGCCAGCGCCACGGTGAAGCCGGCCCGGTTGAGCCGGGCGATGGCCTCGAGGCTGCCGGGCAGCGGGCGCCACTCGGCGACCGACTTGATGTGGTCGTCCGAGTCGGCGTTGATCACACCGTCGCGATCGAGGATGACCAACCGGGACGTCATGGCTAGCCGGCCGCTCGCCCGACGATGCCTAGTCTTGCGAGTGCAGCCGGGACAGATCGGCGATCTGGCCGAACAGCTGGCGTGCGTTGTCGAGCAGCGCGATCCGGTTGGTGCGCAGGCGCTCGTCGTCGGTCATGACCATGACATCGTCGAAGAACCGATCGAGCGGCTGGGCGAGCTGGGCGAGATAGCCGAACGCCTCCTGGTAGTCGCGCCGTGCCGCCGCCGCGGGTACCGCTTGCGCCAGATCGTCGAGCTGCTTGGCGAGGTCGTATTCCGCGCCGACATCCAACAGGTCGCGCAATAGCGGCTGCCCCGCACGGCCCGACTTGCGCAGGATGTTGCGGATGCGCTTGTTGGCCTCGACCAGGGAGGCGGCCTCGGGGCGCTCGCGGAACGCCTTGAGCGCACGCATGCGGGCGTCGAAATCGAGCGGGCGCTTGGGTGTGCAAGCGGCGACGGCCTCGAACAGATCGCCGGCGAAGCCCCGGCTGGTGTAATACACGCGCAGGCGCTCGAGCATGAACTCGCGCACCGTGGGCACCACCTCGCGCGCGCCCACGGCATCGTCGTAGGCGCGGGCCGCGCTGGCCAGGGCGGCCTCGAGGTCGAGATCCAGGCCACCCTCGATCAGGATGCGCAACGCCCCGAGCGCGGCCCGGCGCAGCGCGAACGGGTCCTTGTCGCCGGTCGGGCCCTGGCCCACGGCGAAGATACCGACCAGGACGTCGAGGCGGTCGGCCAGGGCCACGGCCAAGGCCTCGGGCGTTTGCGGCAGATCGTCGCCGGCGAACGCCGGGCGGTAGTGCTCGGCGATGGCCCGGCTGATGGCGTCACCGTAGCCCTCGTGGGCGGCGTAATAGCCGCCCATGATGCCCTGGAGCTCGGGGAACTCGCCGACCATCTCGGTGAGCAGGTCGCACTTGGCGAGCCAGCCGGCGCGGCGCACCGCCTCGACGTCGGCGCCCACGTCGTCGGCGAGCGCGGCCGCCGTGGTGGCGATGCGCGCGCTGCGGTCGTAGAGCGTGCCCAAGCGGCGCTGGAACACCATGGCCGCGAGCCCATCGAGGCGGTCGGCCAGGGCCTGCTTGCGGTCCTGCTGCCAGAAGAACTCGGCGTCGGCGAGGCGTGGCTCGATCACGCGCTCGTTGCCCGCGCGCACGGTCTCGGGCTCGGCGCTGGCGATGTTGGCCACGGTGACGAACGCGGGCAGCAGGGCGCCGTCGCGCGCGCGCACCGGGAAGTACTTCTGGTGGTCCTTCATCACGGCCACCAGGGCCTCGGTGGGCACGTCGAGGAAACGCCGATCGAAGCGCCCGGCCAGGGCCACGGGCCACTCCACCAGCGAGGTCACGTCGTCGAGCAGCTCGTCGTCGACATCGGCGCTGCCGCCGGCCTCGCTCGCCGCGGCGACCACCTGCTCGTGGATGCGCCGGCGGCGCTCGTCGAAGCCGGCGATGACCCAGCCCGGATCGAACAGCCAGGCCTCGTAGTGCGCCGGGGTGTCGAGCTCGATCGGCGCCGGATGATGGAAGCGATGACCGCGGGTCTCGCGCCCGGCGGCGACACCCATGATGGTCGCCGGCACCGCCTCGTCGCCCCACAGCAGGGCCACCCAGTGGATGGGCCGCGGGAAGGTGACATCGGCCGCGCTCCAGCGCATGCGCTTACGCGCGGGGATCGCGCGCGCGGCCGCATCGATCAGGCCGGGCAACAGCTCGGCGGTCGGGCGGCCCCGGCGGTGCTCGGTGAACAGCAGATACACCGCCTTGGCCAGGCTACGGCGCTCGAGGGCGTCGACGCCGACACCGTGGCGCCGAGCGAAACCGGTCGCCGCCTTGGTGGGCGCGCCGTCGGCGTCGAACGCCGCCGACACGGGCGGGCCCCGGTGCTCGATGGTCTCGTCGGCCTGGCCCGCGGCGACGCCGTGCACCCGCACCGCCAGCCGCCGCGGCGCGGCGAACCACTCGACACGGCCGTAGCCCAGGGCGTGGTCGCTGAGGCCTTGCTCGAACGTTCGGGCGAAGCCCTGCCCCAGCGCCTTGAGCTCGCTTGCGGGCAGCTCCTCGGTACCGAGCTCGACAAGCAGATCGCGCGCGCCGTCAGCCATGGGCGGCCTCCGCGTCGGCCGCGGCGCACAGCGGGAAGCCCAACGCCTCGCGCTTGGCGTAGTAGGCCTGGGCGACACCGCGGGCGAGCTCGCGGATGCGCAGGATGTAGCGCTGGCGCTCGGTCACCGAGATCGCCGCGCGCGCATCGAGCAGATTGAACGTATGCGAGGCCTTGAGCGTCTGCTCGTAGGCGGGCAGCGGCAGCGCCTGCTCGCGCTCGAGCAGGCGCTTGGCCTCGGTCTCGCAGGCATCGAACCACTGGAACAGGGCCGCGGTGTCGGCGAGCTCGAAGTTGTAGATCGACTGCTCGACCTCGTTCTGGT
>CAYTWS010000133.1:0-4045 GCA_964442145.1 uncultured Ectothiorhodospiraceae bacterium
ACGTTGCGACACAATCACGCGTTTCCCCGATCTGGGCCGATCGCGCATGCCTGATGGCAAGCCCTCGATCCGACGCCAGCGCCTACACGAGCGCTTGGCCAACCTGCTCGTCGACCGCACCGCCACGCAACTGGCCGATGTGATCCACCGGCTAAGCGACGAATGGGCCCCCACCGACCGCGAGGCGTTCCTCCAAGCGGTACGCTCGATCCTCGAGCCAATAAGCGACAGGGATCGTGCAAACGACCTAGCCGCACAAGTCGAGCGCGTCTGCCGGGCTGTCCAAATGCAGGCCCAGCGCGACGAGCCGCCCGACCTCGACGACGAGGACGGTCTAGGGCCGTTCGCTGAACTCGTCCCCGCGTTCACCGAGGCCCTGCAAGCGACCGGCGAGGCACTCACCCAGGGCGATGTGCCCGCGGCCCGCGAAGCCTACGAGCGCCTCTTCGGGCTCAGCGAGATCGAGGACGAATACGGGCGGGGGATGGTACTGGAAGGGCTCGAGCCCGAGATCGTGCACGAGCATGTGGCGCGCTACATGCGAGCGGTTTACCTCGCCACTGAGCCCGGGCAACGAACCGCGCGCGTGATCGCGGCCGCCCGATGGCTCGACGACCTCTACCATGGACCACCCTTCGCCCTCGCCGAGATCGCCTCGGTCGACACCGCAGCGTTACCCGATTGGTCTACCTTCCTGGAGGCGGTCACATGGCAGCTCGAAAACGCCCGTGACGCGCTGGGCGACCGGTGGGTACGCGAGGCCCTGCTCGCGCGCGGCGGCGTCGAGGGGCTGGCCCGTCACGCCCGGCGTCAGGGTGACATGCGCCCGACAGCCTGGATCGAGGCCGCCGAACACGCGAGCGCGGAGGCCGACCAGGAGCGCGCGACACGGATTGCCGCCCAAGCCCTGGAAGCGTTACCGCGCGGCGCGCCTGCCCTGGCGCGTCTCGGCTCGATCGCGACACCCGCGGCACAGCACATGGGCGAGCTTGCGCTCGCTCAGCGCTTGGCTTTCGCGCGCTTCATTGCAGTCCCGGATATCCCGGCACTCGCCGAGCTCGACCGGTTCGCCAGGCATCACCGTGGCGCGCGCCAGACGTTCGCCGAGGCCGCACAGGTACTCGACACCTATCCCGGCCAGCAAACCACCCCACCCCGCCAATCGCCGGCCTGGGCCCACTTGGCCCAGCCGCGTTACGCAATGGATCAACGCCGAATGGCGGCATTGGCGCACTTGCTCGCGGGAAATTGGGACAGGGCAGTCGCCATGGCCGACGAAGACCCCGTGCTGGGCTGGTCCCAGCTCGACAACGCGCAACCCCTCGTCATCGCTTACGTGCTCGTCGGTGTCAGCGGTGGCGACCCAGCCGCGCTGGGCCCCGTCGCCCATCGGTTCTGGCATACGACGCTGCTGAGTCGGCGGCGCCCACCCATCGATTCCTGGAGCGGCTCGACCCCAGGCTCGGATGATGGGGAGGCTTCGGCGTTACGGACCTTCGATGCAACGGTGCGAAGCGCACAGTCGGAGGCTCCGTTACGCTCGAGCGCTCACGAGCCCTGGCTGTCGTGGTGCACGTATTGGGTCGAGCGTCGGGCCGGCCGCATCGCCGAGCGTAAACATCGCAAGGCGTACGAGCGCGCCGCCTACGCCTGTGCGGCCTGCGTGGAGGTAGCACAGGCCCGCGCCCTAAGCCAGGTCACCCAACCGATGATCGAGCGCCTGCGTAGCCGCTACTCGCGACACAGCGCCCTCCAGCGCGCGCTCACCGAGGCACTGGCTGCTGCCGGGTGAGCCGCCGGCACGTCGGCTAGCTTCGCCAGGCGCCTCGGACGCTACGCGAGTTACCTGCACCGTGGCGAGGGCATCCCACAGCGAGCGGCTTTTGCGGGGCGCAAAATCGCTCCCGGCGATCTTGTGGTGATCGCGAAACGAGCATGATGGTCGCCATACAAGTCCAGCGATCGCCAAGAGGTGCCGTCGCGGGGCGCGCGCAGTAGGCGCCGGGTTACTTGGCCAGCCTTCCAGGGACATGGTATGCGCGGCGGTTCATGCACTGGTTCCGACCACCCCATGGGCGCATGGCCTTAGTCTGGGCGCGAGGCTCACCACAAGGACGCCGGTGCACGCGTCTCCAGCCAACGCCCAGCCGTGCGACGGACGAACAGGTCGGTGCCATTCGAGGCGATCAGCTCTTCTAGCGCGGTTTGGGTCGAGGCGAGCGACCCATGCTGCTCGCCCGCGCGCAGCGCATAGTAGGCGCCGTCCTCGACATGGGCGGCGGTGATGTCGTAGCCGTAGCCCTCCGCCAGCCGGTGCAACGCCAACAGTACGGCGTCGCGCGCGAAGCCCGGCTCGCTGTCGCAATGGTCTCGCGCCGCCCGGATCAAGGTCTTGGGATCGGTCGGCGAGCGCCGTGCGAGGTCGAGGGCCAAGCCATAGTGGCCCAACGACCGGGCCGTGGCGAACCACTTACCCTCCTCGCCGGGCGTAGAAGCGACCAGATCGCCCAGGATGGCCTCGGGATCGCGCTCGGGATACTTGCACGCGATCGAGCGGTAGCGCTGAAGGCGGGTATTGCCGGTCGCTGCATCGAGGGCGAAGCGCTGGTAGGCCTCGTCGCGGCGGCCCGCCTTCAATAAGATCGACTCGCACAAAGCCTCGCGATCGCCGAACGGCGTCGTCAGATGCGAGCCCGATTGCGCATATTCGAGGGCCTCGTCGACCCGCCCCTCGGCCGCCAACGCCATCACCCCGAAACGGCGGTAGGGCCAGAACCCGACTCGGTCATGATCGAGGAGCTCGAGGACGTCGTCATTGGTCCCCGCCGCGAGCAAGCAAGCCAGGCAGGGGATGGTGCCGACGAAGAAACTATCCGGCGGGGTGCGCTCGAGCGCCCGCTTCGCCCGCGGGTAGAGCCATTGCGCGCAGCGCTGCGCGCGCTCCGGATCCGTACACAGCTCGCCCCAATAGTCGCCCAAGCGCTCGATATAGGGTATGTGATCAGCCTCGAGCGCGTGCCAAAGCCGCTGCATCCAAGCGTCTCGCTGCTCTGCGCTCGCAGGCGCGTCACGGATGATCGGCACCAATTGCTCGATCGCCCGATTGACGGCGTTACCGATCGCACCGGAGGAGCTATCGACGTGCTCCAACGCGGGCGCGATGCGTTCCAGGAAATCGACCGCCCCCTCGGCCGCAGTAACGGGATCGCGCTTGCGCGCGCCCTTGATCTCGCGCACCCCCTCGTTGACCCGCTTGACCGCGGGCTGCGAGCGCCAGCCGAAGGCATTACGCCGAAAGCGCCGCCGAAACGTCCAACCCAACTGCTGCTTGCTCGTCTTCGAAGCCATACGCCCAGCGGTGCTCCAACAACGTTTAGTCTACCCGCCAGCAGGTCCAAGCCATCGCCCGCCCCGCAAGCGTGTTGAATCGCCAACACGAGACAAGGCAATGCCAAGGTCTACCACCGCGCCCATGTAGGCCGGATCTTGTCCGATCCACTGTCGATGGGCGAAACCCGGATTCGGCGCCTCCGGCGCTCACCCAATCGATAGGCCCTGACAATATCCGGCAAGCGAGGGACCAAGTACCAACGGCTACGCAGCAAACACCCCGCTGGCACCACATCGTAAGCGCATCCTACAATTGACTCCACGCTGGCAGGGCTGGGACGCGCCCCGATAGCCCGCCAGCGGCCCGCCCCGCGCGTGGGGGTCTTGGGCCCTTCCCCGCTCATTGCTGCCGCCCGTGCCAGCGTACGGCCTCCGCGTGGTACCGAGGAGCATCGACGACCGAGCAAATTCAAGCGATCTACGGTCAGGCGCTTCAATGAGCATTCGGCACGACGACCAGAATCACACTCCGACGTAGGCCGGATTTCGTCCCTGCGACCGTATCGACCACTTCAACGGTATCGCGGCGGCTACGGCGTTCCTATCCGATTACGGCGGGGAAGCGGCGCTGTCCGTGATTACACGAGCGGAGACACTCGCCGGATTCGACAAGCGCTCCGCGCGCCTAGCGCTCGATTTGCTCGATCTGTTCACC
>CAYTWS010000133.1:4055-5339 GCA_964442145.1 uncultured Ectothiorhodospiraceae bacterium
CACCCTGCCCATCGCGATCGAGACAGCCGACGCCGCAGCGCGGCCCCGGCGAACCGAGCGCTGGAAACTGCCGGACGGCATCCAGGCGGCGCTGACCATCGAGCACGACCTTACGCTCACCACGCGCAATACGCGGGATTTCCAGCCCAGCGGCCAACCCCACGT
Source organism: uncultured Ectothiorhodospiraceae bacterium (assembly GCA_964442145.1). Lineage (GTDB taxonomy): Bacteria > Pseudomonadota > Gammaproteobacteria > XJ16 > Halofilaceae > Halofilum. Next base: position 4,221 of record CAYTWS010000133.1, read on the forward strand.
ATGGATCCCCTACACGCTGTGACACCTGCTGGAGACCGTTTCTGTGCGTGATATGCGCCGGGAGCTTCCTCCACGGCCCAGCCGATGCGGGCTGCGATCCGATCGCCGATACCGGGCACCTCCGCCAGCGCGTCTCGATCCGCCGCCATCACCGCACGCACGCTGCCGAAGCGCTGCAGCAGTCGCCGCGCACGCTCCGGACCGACGCCGGGAAGCCCCTGCAGGAGGTGATTCTGGTAGGCGCTTTTGCCCTTCGGCCGACGGCCACGCCGCGGTAATGCCCCCTGCGCAACGGCCTGGCCCTGCTCAGCCACATAGCGGAAAGTCGCGGCGGTCTCCTCGGGACACCGCGTACGCAGCAGCGGCAGACCGATGAACATCGAGACGGTGATCAGCGCCCCCTGGATCGCCTCCCAACGCATTTGGCACGAGCGCAGCTCGCCCGCAGTACCCTCCAGGATGAGCGCCGAGCGCACGTCCGGTACCTCGGCCAGGCGCAGCGCCTGTGCGAACAGGCGCCCGGACTCGATCGAGCCCACCAGATCGGTCAGTGTCTTGCGCTCGAACAGGAAACGATCGTCGACGAGGTAGTCGCCACAGTCGAGCCGTCTTGTACCGATCGCGAGCTCGGAGCGGCATTGCAACGCCTGCCATACGGCGCCGGCGGGCTCGCGATCGTCGACGATGATCTCGATCGCCTGGTTGCTCGCACAGTATTCACTCATTGCGACTTCCTTGCGCCTCGATCCTACACATGCCAAAGATGCACATATAACGCGCGTAGGGCCAGCGAAGCTTCCATACGGCCCCGTCGATTCCGTACGAATCCACCTCCGTAAGCGCTACGGCTGGCCGAGTCGGTTATCCGTTCAATAAGCCCTCCGCCGGGTCGCCGAATACCGTTTGCCGATTCCTGCACGGCAACCGACGGCGGTTAATCCCGCACGCGCGAGGAACACTGGGCGAAACGGTTGGCGTTGGCCGACGCGATCGGTTCATCCCCGCACGCGCGGGGAACACATATAGCCATCAAGCCAAGGTCGGTCCCGTTTCGGTTCATCCCCGCACGCGCGGGGAACACCCAGTACATGCCGCTTAGGCGATAGGAGGGCACGGTTC
>CAYTWS010000134.1:0-5322 GCA_964442145.1 uncultured Ectothiorhodospiraceae bacterium
TCGAACTCGAACTTCTTGGTCGGCGCGGTCACATCCTTCGGGATGTCGACCTGGACCGGCGCGGGTCGCCCGCTGGTGGCGACGTAGAACGCCTTGCGCATCGTCTCCGCGAGGTCCTCGACCCGCTTGACCAGGAAGTTGTGCTTGGTGCAAGGCCGCGTGATACCGACCGCGTCGCACTCTTGGAAGGCATCCGAGCCGATGGCCTTGGTCGGGACCTGCCCCGAGATGATCACCATCGGGATCGAGTCCATGTGGGCCGTCGCAATGCCGGTGACGCAATTGGTCACGCCCGGGCCCGAGGTGACCAGGCACACACCGGGCTTGCCGGTCGAGCGCGCATAGCCGTCGGCCGCGTGCACCGCGCCCTGCTCGTGGCGTACGAGGATGTGCTCAACCGCGTCCTGGCGGTACAGCGCGTCATAAATGTGCAACGCCGCACCGCCGGGATAACCGAAGATGTACTCCACGCCCTCGCGCCGGAGGGCCTCCATCACGATCTCGCCGCCGGACAGTTCCACGGTTGCCTCCTCGTCGGTTGCACGGGCTGGTCGCCCTCGAACGCCACGATGGGTGCGCACAGGACGCATCCCCATACCGGCTGAGCCGACCAGTATAGTAGGTGATCGCGGTAATTGCAGTATGCGGGGGCCATTCGCGCCCGAGCGGCGGCGTCAGTACTGTATGCGGCGCGCCCGGGGCGCCGGGAAGGCAGATCGCTGTGGGGCGTACGCGCCCGCGGCTCGGGCAGACACCGTCGGCTCCGCCGTCCCAACACACTGTAATGGGCAGGACCGCCCAATGGGCCCATAATGCGGGCTGTGGTGTCGTACCCGCCCCGTGCGGGCGCAGGAGGGGCGTGTGCCCAAGTTAACGCGCCAACTCGCCGGATTGCTCGTCGTCATGCTCTGCGTCACCACCCCGGCGCGCGCCGAGATCGATCTGCCATCGATCGGCGATCCCGTCAATCAAGTCCTCTCGCCCGAGGCGGAGGCCGCGATTGGCGCACGCATGATGGCGCGGGCCCAGCGCCACATGGATATGAATCGCGACCCGGAGATCGCCGCCTACCTCGAGCGCCTGGGCGCCCGACTGACCGGCGTCGTCGACGACCCGCCGTTCGAGCGATTCACGTTCTTTCTCGTCTATAGCGACGGCATCAACGCATTCGCCGCGCCCGGCGGCTATATCGGTATCAACAGCGGGCTGTTCCAAGCCGCCGAGAGCGAGGCCCAGCTCGCGGGCGTGCTCGCCCACGAGATCGCCCACGTGACCCAGCGCCACCTGGCCAAGGCCTTCGCGGCGAATCAGCGCAACCAGTACAAGACCCTAGCGGCGATGCTCGCCGGCATCTTGTTGGCCGGGGAAAACCCGCAGGCCGCGCAGGCGGCCATCGCGACCGGGCAGGCGACGGAGGCCCAGCGCCGGATCAACTACACCCGTTCCAACGAGTACGAGGCCGATCGTATCGGCATCCAGACCCTGGCCCGTGCCGGCTTCGACCCCGCGGGTATGGCCGGGATGTTCGAGATCCTGCGCAGCGCCGGTAGCGGCGAAGGCGTGCCCGAATTCCTGCGCACGCACCCGGTTTCGACCAATCGCATCGCCGAGGCTCAGGATCGCGCCGCGCGCATCGATGCGGGCGATCGGCGCCGCGACTCGCTCGCGTTCCACTTGATCCAACGACGAATCGCCGTGGCGCGCGCCGACGCGCCGGAGCGCCTCGCCCACCAGTGGCAAGACGACACACCGCCGGCCACCTCCTACGCCGCACCCGCCCATCGCTACGGGCTCGCCCTGCTCGACCTGCGCCGCGACGCCCCCGATCAGGCGATCGAGCGGCTGCAGGCGCTGCGTGACGACGCCCCGGACCAGCGCCACTATGGCCTGGCCTTGGCACGGGCCCATGCCCAACGCGGCGACGTCGCCGCAGCGCTCGAGGTGTGGCACCACTTCGACGCGCTCTATCCGCGATCATTCCCCGTGGCAGCGGTCGGCGCCGACTTGCTCACCGCCGACGGTCGCCCCGGGGAGGCCGTCGAACAGCTCACGCAGTATCTGCGCAGCCACCCCGAGCCGCCCCCCTTGGCCTGGCACCGCCTGGCCCAGGCCGCCGACGCGGATGGCCAGCCAGTGCGCAGCCATGAGGCGCTGGCCGAGTACTACGCGCGCGCGGCCCGGCTGAGCGCAGCCGCGCGCCAGCTCGAGCTGGCGCGCGATGCCGCACCGGAGGGATCGAGCGACGCCAAGCGCATCGAGGCACGTCTCGAGCAGATCCGGTCGCTGCAGCAGCGGCGCTCGGCGCGCATGCCCTGACGCCCCGGCGAGCTGTTTCCGCCCGCGCTCGGCCGGGCTATCATCGCGCGCGGCCACACCCTGTCCTTCGGGATGCGACGGATCGCCGCCCGCCGTGGCGACCGCGGGAAGTGTTAGCAGGCCCTAGTATCTTGCACGAGGCCGATCGGGTAGATGCCCGGTGCGCTGGGGAGATGGTGCTTATGCCACTGACCAACACCATCCGCAACTGGGGCGCCGTCGCCAAGCTATTCCATTGGCTGATGGCCCTTTTGATTGTCGTGAATCTGGGCTTGGGATACTGGGCCGACAGCCTCGATGTCTCACCGACGAAGGTCGAGGCCTTTTCCTGGCACAAGACGATCGGGCTTACCGTTCTATTGCTCGCCGTGCTTCGCCTGCTTTGGCGTTTCACCAACCCAACGCCGCGGCTTCCGCCCGCGATGGCGGGGTGGCAGCGCTTTTTGGCCCATGCCTCCCATGCGCTGTGGTATCTCCTAATGGTGGCGATGCCGCTTTCGGGATGGATCATCCACTCGACCACCGATCCCTCACTCGATCTATACGGGGTCTTCGCGGTCCCCGATATCGTGCCGCAGGGCGTCGACGAAGCGCGCGCCGAGCGATGGGCGAAAATCGCACACTATTGGATGTTCGTCGCGATTTGCGTACTCGTCGCGATCCATGCCGCCGTCGCGCTCAAGCACCACTTCATCGACGGTGACAAGGTGTTGCTGCGCATGCTCCCGTTTGCCCGCGCGACCGATCCGATCCGGGGACAATGACACACTCGCGCTGCTTGGCGCCGTGTTCGCACCGCGCGCGATTGCCGGCGCTCGAGAGGTCGTGCGCCACGAGAGTCGCCCGGTCTCTACGGCGATCCGGACCGCGAGACAGCGCCACGCCAGATTCGGCCTCGCCGCGGAGATGACGCTCGACCGGGATCGCCCCGACGAGGGCACCATCGACGTCGAGGTCGATGGCATCAGCGTCATGACGCAGCTGCGTGTCGATTACGGGCCGAGGTTATGGAACCACCCGCGTCCGCGACATTGACGCGGCCATCGGTTGGGCTGGCCTATCTTTACGCGACGAGCCGACCCCGCTAGAGTCGCCCGAGTCGGCGCTTCGCCGCCGATTGTGCCGCCTCGCCCCCAAGGAGACGCCATGCTCGTGAGCAATATGGAGATCGTGCCTGGCAAGCGGGTCAAGAAACACCTCGGTCTCGTCCAGGGCAGCACCGTGCGCGCCAAGCACGCCGGGCGGGACTTGATGGCGGGCTTCAAGAACGTCTTCGGCGGTGAGCTCAAAGGCTACACCGAGCTGCTGCAGGACGCGCGCGACAACGCCGTCGAGCGCTTGACCCAGCAGGCCGAGGCCGCTGGAGGCAACGCCGTTGTCAACGTGCGCTTCTCGACCTCGGCGATCACGGCCGGCGCCTCGGAGATCCTCGCCTACGGCACGGCGGTCGTACTCGAGGACATGTAGGACCGCGCCATGATCGAGCTGATCATCCTGGTGACGCTGGTCGTCCTCGGTTTCGTCTTCGGCCGCTTGGCCGAGAGGCGCCACTACCGATCCATCCAGCAGCGCGAGCGCGCCTATCGCCAGCTCGTGGTGGTACCGGGGCGGGTCTTGCCCAATGACTTCGCCCATCACGAGAGCCAGATCGTGCGCGGCAACGTCGTCATCTCGATCGATTACTTCAAGGGGTTGCTGGCGAGCCTGCGCAACCTCGTCGGCGGCGATGTCAGTGCGTTCGAATCCCTGCTCGATCGGGCCCGGCGCGAGGCGGTCCTGCGGATGCAAGAGCAAGCTCGTGGGCTCGGCGCCGATGCCGTATTCAACATGAAGTTCGAGACCAGCCGGGTCTCGGGCAACGCCGGCCAGAGCATCGGCTCGGTCGAGGTATTGGCCTACGGTACGGCCTTGATCCCGGCCTCACATGCAAGCGCCCGAGGCTAATCCGCAGCCGCCCGAGGGCATCAACAGCAAGCCCTCGTCGGGCCTGGGCGAGCTCACCCGGCTACTGCTGGGCCTCGGGCTCGCCGCCGTCCTGGCTACCGCCGCGTTGGTCGCTGCCGTCGGTTGGCTCGCGCCCTATATCCCCTTCGCCTGGGAAGAGACCGTCGCCGCCCAGGTCGAGCCCGTCGGCTCACCGGCCGACCCCGAGGCACAGCAAGCGCTGCGCGAGCTCGCTGACGAGCTCGTGCGTGCGGCCGATCTACCGCCCACGATCTCGGTACGGGTCCACTTGAGCGATCAGGAGACGCCCAACGCCTTCGCCACCCTGGGCGGCCACATCGTGGTCACGCGCGGCCTGGTCGAGGCGGTGTCGTCGGAGAATGCGCTGGCGATGGTGATCGCCCACGAGATCGCGCACGTGGCCGAGCGCCACCCGATCCAAGCGCTCGGTCGCGGTGCGGTGCTGCAAGTCGTATGGGCCGCCTTGGCCGGGGCCACGGGCCAGGCAGCGGTCGAGCGGGTCCTGGGCCAGGCCGGCTTGCTGACGATGCTGCGCTTCAACCGGGAGATGGAGCGCGCAGCCGACCGCGCCGCCCTGGCCACACTCGAGCGCTACTATGGCCACACTGCGGGCGCCGCCGAATTCTTCCGCCGGCTCCAGGCGCGCGATGATCTGGGTATTTGGGCCGACTTCCTACGCACCCATCCGCGTCCCAGCGAGCGCCTCGCAGCGATCGAGGCTCAGTCGCCGTCCCGCGACGGCGACGGCGAGGTCGAGCCGCTGCCGGCCCCGCTACAGCGGCTGAGCGAGCGCGGAGGTCGAAACTGAGCCGTTCGGGCCGTCCGCTCATCCTCAGCGGCACTTTGCACGTGCGTGGCAAGGCGCGACGAGCGCACGTCGTGTCGCTGCCTGCGTGGCCAGCGACGCCGCGGCGGGCGCGCACGGCACCGCCCGGAGGGCAGCGGCTGGGAAACCGCCAAGCGCCTCTGTATAATCCCGCCGTCTCGGGCCGTTAGCTCAGTTGGCAGAGCTCCGGACTTTTAATCCGGGAGTCGCAGGTT
>CAYTWS010000135.1:0-5298 GCA_964442145.1 uncultured Ectothiorhodospiraceae bacterium
CATCTTGTAGAGCCAGTGGGCGGCGATGCCCGACTCGGCGAAGCGCTCCATGTCGCGTGTGCGGATCTGGACCTCGATGGGGATGCTGTGCGGCCCGAATAGCGCGGTGTGCAGTGACTGGTAGCCGTTGGCCTTGGGGATGGCGATGTAGTCCTTGAAGCGCCCGGGCATGGGCTTGTACAGGTTGTGCAGCAGGCCCAGCGTGCGGTAGCAGCTGTCGACCGAGTCGACGATCACACGGATGGCGAACTTGTCGAAGACCTCGTTGAACGACAGGTGCTTCTCGCGCATCTTGTGATAGATGCTGTAGAGCGGCTTCTCGCGGCCCACCACCTCCGCCGAGATGCCTTCCTGTTGCAGGCGCTCGCCCATCACGACCTCGATCTTCTGCATCAGCTCCTTGCGGTTGCCGCGGGCGCGGCGCACCGACTCCGCCAATACGCGATAGCGCATGGGATAGAGGGCGGCGAAGGCGAGATCCTCGAGCTCCTGCTTGAGGGTGTGGATGCCGAGGCGGTTGGCGATGGGCGCGTAGATATCGAGCGTCTCGCGCGCGATGCGATGGCGCTTGTCGGCGGGCATGACACCGAGCGTGCGCATGTTGTGCAGCCGGTCGGCGAGCTTGACCAGCACCACGCGCACGTCGCCGACCATGGCGAGCATCATCTTCTGGAGGTTGGCCGCCTGGCGCTCGGCGCGCGAGTTGAACGTCAGATGGGTGAGCTTGGACAGGCCGTCGACGAGCTCGGCGATCGTGTGGCCGAACTCGGCCTCCAGGGTCTCCCGGGAGACGCTGGTGTCCTCGAGCACGTCATGGAGCAGCGCGGCGATGATGCTGTCGGCGTCGAGCGCGAGCTCGGCGACGGTACGCGCGACCGACAGCGGATGGGTGATGTAGGGATCGCCCGTGAGGCGTCGTTGGCCCTCGTGCGCGCTGGCGCCGAAGGTGTAGGCACGCCGGATCGCGGCCAGCGCATCCGCGTCCAAGCGGTTTTCGAGCTGGGCGCATAGATCGTCGATCGTATACGCCGCCTCGTGGTCGGCTGCTGCGGCTTCGCGCTGGACGGCTTGTTCGGCCATGGCGTTGGGGCGCGGCCCACCGCACCGCCCGCGGGCGGTGCCCGCTCAGTCTTGAGCGTCGTCGCTCGACGCGTCCTGCTCGCCGGCCTCTGCCTCGACGCTCGCGTCGGTGGCCTCGCTGGCGTCGATCGCCTCCCCGGCCTCGGGGGCTTCGCCCGTCGGCTGCTCGGTCAGCGCGTCCTGCGGCTCGGCCATCGACTCCTGGTCGAGGACCTCGCGGCCGATGACGCCGGCGGCGATCTCGCGCAGCGCGATCACGGTGGGCTTGTCGTTCTCGCGCGGCACGCGCGGCTCGGCGCCCAGCGAGAGTTGGCGTGCCCGCTGAGCGGACGCCAAGACGAGCTCGAAGCGGTTGTCCATCTGCTCGAGGCAATCCTGAGCGGTAATGCGGGCCATTCGCCTCTCCTGCGTTCGCTTGGGTGGGGCGCTTGCGCGCCCGCCACATTGACTACATCGAGCGCGATATTTTACTCGATTTGCTGGGCGGGGGCTAGAAGCGACTCGATGAGCGCGCCGCAACGCGCGATCTGGCGGTCCCGGCGGACGCGGCCGGCGCGCACGATCGCCTGGAGGTCGCCCAGCGCCTGGTCGAAGTCGTCGTTGATGACGAGATAGTCGGCCTCGGCGTAGTGCGACATCTCGTCGATCGCGGCCTCCATGCGCTGCTGGATGATGGCATCGGAGTCTTGGCCGCGCCCGCGCAAGCGCCGCAGCAAGGCCTCGCGTGAGGGCGGCAGGACGAAGATCGAGACCGAGCCCGGGATGTGGGCGCGGACCTGGCGCGCGCCCTGCCAATCGATCTCGAGCAGGACGTCGCGGCCGGTCTCCAGGGTTTGTTGCACCGATGCACGCGAGGTGCCGTAGCGATTGCCGAAGACCTGGGCATGCTCGAGGAAGGCGTGCTCGTCGACCATGCGGGCGAAGGCCGCCTCGTCGACGAAGTAGTAGTCGCGTCCGTCGACCTCGCCGCTGCGCCGGGGGCGCGTCGTGTGCGATACCGACAGCACGAGATCGTCGACCGCCTCGAGCAGGGCGGTGACGAGGCTGGTCTTGCCCGCCCCGGAGGGCGCGGAAACGGTGTAGAGGGTGCCGGCGCTCAACGCAGCGTCCCGTGCTCGGGCCAAGGCGGCGTAGGATAGCAGAGCCGTGCGCGCTGAGCGCCTGTAAGCGGCAGTCCATCGTGGCGGCGCTGCCGCGCCGGCGTCTCCGGTCGTGTGGTGTATCTTGACAGGCGCGCGCCGCCCAGCGTAGACCTGAAAAGGCAACGCCGACCGGGAGCTTCTTTGCGACTGCTGCGGATACTGCGTCTCGACGACTCCGACTCGACCGTGTATCTACCGGCCGCGCGCGCCGGCGAGTTCGCCGTGCCCGGCACCTTTATGTTCACGTTCGACGAGGTCCCGCCCGAGCGCCTGGGCGGCAGCGCGGCCGAGGCCTTCCGCCGCGGCTTCCTGGGCACCGAGACGCTTGGCTGGGGCACGCTGGTCACCATCGCCGAGGCCAGCGAAAGCGAGCGCCGCACCGTCCGCGAGCGCCTCACACGCGTGTTCATCGAGCGCTTCGGCGCCCCCGACGAGGCCGCGGCGTGCGAGCAGGCCGACGAGGAGCTCGCGTTCGTCGACGAGCTGTGCCAGCGCCCCACCAACACCATCCTGTCGCTGGAGCGATCGGTCGGCGACGACGGCAAAGTCGAGGAGCAGTTCCGCACCCACCAACAGCCCGAGGCGGACTGGCAGGGCCCGCAGCCGGTGGTGCGCATCATCCCCGAGGGCATGGAATGAGGCGGCCTTGCGAGGGCGCACGGCGATGACGGGGCGCACCGGGCGGGGGCGGCCCGAGACGAGCTGGCCCGTGCGCGTGCTGATGCGCCGCCAGGAGAATTCGGCCTCGCCTTGGGGTATCCCGCGCTGGACGCTGATCGCGGTGCTGCCCGACACCGATCCGCCGGAGCACGGCCGGCGCCGCTTGGTGCACGAGGCCGATGGTGAGCACGACTTCGAGTGGTCGGGCCTGTGGGTCCACCTTTTCCGGGACGCGGCCGAGAGCTACTGGTACAACCTCGTCGGCCGCGAGCCGTCGCTGTTCGTGATCTGCCGGCCGGGCGACGACATCGATCTGGCGCCGTTCGCGGTCACGGCCAACTATGACGAGGCCGGTGCCCACATGGAGGCCGACGACACCGTGCTCGCCGCGCCCCTGCCCGGCCAGCTCGCCCGCGAGCTCGAGACGTTCGTGATGACCCACTACCGGCCCGAGGCGCCGCGCAAGCGCCGGCGGCGCAACTGGGCGCAGGAGGCCGAAGATGGCCGGCAACGAAAGTAACCGCGCCGGCGACGGCCGTGCCGGGCAGGAGTCGTTCCTCGCGCGCTGGTCGCGGCGCAAGCAGGCCGCCCAGCACGGGCCCGCGCCCCAGGCGGAGACGGGCGAGGAGGCCGAGCCGCCGGCGGTCGACGAGGCCGCGGGGGGCGTCGCCGCGGACAGCGCCGCCGCCGACCCGGGCGAAGCGGGCGCGCACGCGGAGGCGCTGCCGCATCCGGATACCCTCGCCGCCGACAGCGACTTCAGCGCCTATCTCACCGGGCGCGTGTCCAGCGCCTTCCGCCGCGCGGCGATGCGGCGGTTGTTCTCCCAGCCGGAGTTCAACGTGAAGGACGGCCTGGACGACTACGACGAGGACTACACCCAGTTCCGCTCGCTCGGCGAGACCGTGACCGCCCACATGCGCCATCGCGCCGAGCGCGCACACCAGCGCGAGCAAGAGGGTCCAGCCGAGCGCGAAGGTGCGGCGCCGGCCGAGGACGAGCCCGCGTCGACGCCGGCCGCCCGGGAGGACCAGCCAAGCGCGCCCACCGACGAGCCCGACGGCGGTGACGCCGGCGGGCGGCACGCGCGCCATGGGGACGACGATGACGCAGGGTGAGACGACCGCGGCGCTGCCGGCCGCCTCGGCCAACGGCCGGGCGCGCGCCCAGGCCTGCAACACGGCCCGCACCCACAGTGCGACGCCCGAGCCCGCCGCGTTCGTGACCTATCGCGTCAGCGGGCGCGTCCTGGTCAAGGGCCCGATCGAGCGAGCGCTGGCGGCCGCGCGGCGTATCGAGGGCGGCCTCGAGGTGCGGGTGCTGGCGACCGATCCGGCGGGCACGCGCATCGAGCGGCCCGACGTCGAGGACTTCGGGGCGCGGTTGATCGCAGCCGTGGCGACCGAGGTGACCGGCCATCTCGGCGGCTTCCGGGTGGCCGTCGCCGACGGCGACCGCCGCGTCGATCTGGCCTCCTGCTACGGCCTGGAGCCCGAGGCGCCGTTCGATCTCGTCGTCGACCTCGACGAGCCCGCCTCGATCCGGCGCGAGAAGCCGCCGCTGGGCTACTTCGCGCCAGCCGACGAGACCGAGCTGGCCGAGGCGGTCGCCGCGCTACCGGGCTACGTGGGCGCCTTCGACAAGCCCCAGTACTTCGACTACGACGCCGGCCTTTGCGTGCACGGCAGCCGCGGCCAGACCGGCTGCACCCGCTGCCTGGACCAGTGCGCCACCGAGGCCATCCACTCGGCGGGCGAGCGCATCGAGGTCGATCCGTTCCTGTGCCTCGGCTGCGGCAGCTGCGCCACCGTCTGCCCGACCGGCGCGATCACCTACACCGCGCCCTCGGGCGAGGCCATCGTCGACGAGCTGCGGGGCTTGTTGCGGCGCTACCGCGAGGCCGGCGGCAGCACCCCGGTCGTTCTATTCCACGACGGCGCCGCGGGGGCCGAGGCCGTCGCCCAGTGGAGCCCGAGCATGCCCGAGGCCGTCCTGCCGGTCGAGGTCGAGGACACCGGCGGCATCGGCGCCGATGCCTGGCTCGCCGCCCTGGCGTTCGGCGCGGGGCGCGTGGTGCTGGCGGTGCCGCCCGACACGCCGCCTTCCGAGCGGGCCGCGACGGGCGATCAGCTCGCGGTCGCGCGCGAGATCCTGGCCGCTTTGGATGTGCCCGCGGACCGCCTGGCGTGGGTCGACATCGGCGGCGACGAGAGCCCGCTGGCCGACGCCCCCGAGCCCGTGATCGCCGAGCCCGCGACGTTCGCGGGCCTGGGCGACAAGCGTGCCCGCCTGCGCCGTGCGCTCGAGCACCTGTATCGCCAGACCGGGGCCGCCGCCGAGGCGCGGGCGCTGCCCGGCGCCGCTCCGTTCGGCGCCATCGACGTCGATGGCGAGGCCTGCACGCTGTGCATGGCCT
>CAYTWS010000136.1:0-5291 GCA_964442145.1 uncultured Ectothiorhodospiraceae bacterium
GTGGGCGCGCTCAACGAGCTGCCCGGTGTCGAGTGCCTGGCCGGAGACGGGACGTTTTATGCGTTCCCGCGCGTGACCGAGGCCATCCGCGCCTATGGCGCCGACGACGACACCGACTTGTGCTCGCGGCTGCTCGAGGACACGGGCGTGGCGCTGGTGCCGGGCAAGGCCTTCGGCGCCGAGGGCTACATGCGCCTGTCGTTCGCGACCAGCCTGGATAATCTACGCAACGCGCTTGCACGCCTGCGCGACGCCCTCGTATAGACGCGGGGGCGGACACCCGCGATCGAGCCGAGCGCCGCGCCCGATCGCCGGCCTCACCGCGTCGTGGGCCGTGCATCGCCACCGCCGGCGCGCCCGACCCTGCCGATGCCGACGGCGCGATCCCGGTCCCTGGGCACGCGACTTGCGTGGCTAGTCCCACCACACATTGTCTCGCGGCCGACGCCGACCGCCACCACCCGGGGAATCCACCGATGTCCGTAGCGAACGATTGGCCCGATCGTAACGGCACTCCATCGCATAGCCGAGCCACCGCTGTCGCTCGCCGCATACGTCGACTGCTGGCGAGCACGCTGCTCGTCGCCGTTTGCTCGGCCAGCGCCGGCGAGCTTCCAAAGCCCGAAGGCCGTGTCCTGCTCACTGTCGACGGTACCATCGGCGTCACCAACGCCGATGGCGAGGCCCGCTTCGACCGCACGATGCTCGAGGATCTCGGCCTGCAGCGCATGGAAACGGATCTCCCATGGACCGACGGGCCGGTCGTCTTCGAGGGACCGACCGCGCGGTCCGTGCTCGAGGCCGTCGATGCCCAAGGCAAGCAGGTGACCGCAACCGCCCTCAACGACTACAGCATCGACATCCCCGTTTCCGATTTCATGGACTACGACGTCATCCTCGCCATGAAGCGTGACGGCGATCGATTGTCGGTACGCGAGCGCGGTCCGCTGTGGATCATCTATCCGTTGTCCGAACATGACGAGCTCCAGGGAGACATCTATCTCAACCGTCACGTCTGGCAACTGGCGCGCATCACGGTCAAATGAAGCCATCGACCCGCTTGCGCGGCTCGTTCGCGGTGCTCGCACTCGCCGTCGCCGTCCTGGTCGGCACGACCGTCTGGGCGATCGTGCGGATCGAGCAGCAAAACCGCGAGGTGTGGTCCAAGGCCCAGGACCGCCTGACATTCGCCAGCACGCAGGCCGAGCGTGAGCTATTGCGGCTGATCAATTCGATCCACCGCTTCCGGGCCGACGCCGAGGCGGCCACCGCTCGGGACGTCCAGCTGCGCTTCGATATCTTTTGGAGCCGGCTAGACACCCTCTCCGAGGGCCAATTGGGGAGGCGGTATCATGCGCTGCCCGGGGCCTCGCAGACCCTAGAGCGGGCCCGGCACACGCTCGAGGGCATCGAGGCGGACATCGCATCGATCGGCACGGACGAGGCCCCTGACTACGGTGCCATGGTCGCGTCGCTAACCGCCCTCCGCGACCCCCTGCACAAGGTTACGCTCGAGGCGCTGGATCGGACGTCGAGAGAGCTGGGCGCGCGGCGCGACCAGTTCTACCAGCTCTACGGCACGGTCCTGGCCGGGTTCGGGGGCGCGTTGCTCGCCAGCGCCCTTCTCATCGGCCTCATAATCAACAACCAGCGGTGGCTGCGGCGCTCGATCGCGGAGCTGGGCGACGCCCGTGCCACGCTCGAGCGGCAAAACCAAGAGCTCGCCCAGGCGCGCGACGCCGCTGAGGCCGCCTCCCGCGCCAAATCGGGATTCGTGGCCAACGTCAGTCACGAGCTGCGGACACCGCTCAACTCGATCAAGGGCTACACCGATCTGCTGATCGAAGAGGCGGAGGACGAGGGCGCGCACGACCGCGTCGCCGATCTCACCCGCGTGCGCTCGTCGGCCAACTACCTGCACCGCCTCGTGACCGACGTGCTGGATCTGGCGCGTATCGAGTCCGGCCGCATGGCGGTTCGCCCCTCCGCCGTGGACCTCGGTGAGCTGACCAGCGAGCTCCGCGACGTCGTCTTCCACGCGATGCAGGCCAACGACAACCGCTTCGAGATCCAGCTCCCGGCGTCCGCGACCCCGTTCGTGACCGACGAGGGCAAATTGCGTCAGATTCTCGTCAACCTCGTCGGCAACGCGGGCAAATTCACGCAGGCGGGGACGGTCCGCCTGAGCGTGGACATCGCGGCATCCGAGGGCTCGCAGTGGCTGCATTGCGAGGTCCAAGACGACGGCCCCGGGATGAGCGAGGAGGACGTCGAGCGGGTGTTCGGTGCCTTCGTCCAGGGCCGGGAGGGCGAACGCGTCCAAGGCGCGGGCACGGGGCTCGGTCTATCGATCGTCGAGCATCTGTGTCAGCTGCTCGGCGGCACCATCCGAGTGGCGACCGCGTTGGGCGAAGGGACGCGGTTCTCGCTCGCTTTGCCCCAGCTCGAGGAGCGCGACTCGGCTACCGACGACTGACCCGAAGGCTGCCCGCGCGCGCCGGCGCGTCTAGGCGCCCGGGCGGCCCCGCAGGGTCTCGACGAACGCGTCCGCATCCCGGGGCTCACCGAAATACGCTCCGCTGGCGTAGTCGCACCCGATCGCAGCCAGGAACGACGCTTGCTCGGCCCGATCGACGCCGAACGCCATCGTCGAGCGATCGAGGGCACGCCCCGCCCGCACCACCGCTTCGGCCATCGCCCGGCGGCTCTCGAGCTGCGGTAGCCCGTCGACGAGCGCGGGCGGCAGGATGTGGAAATCCGCGGCCAGGGAGTCCAGCTCCGCTACCGTATCGCCGAAGGGCCCGAACATCTCGACCGCGATGCGCAAGTCGAGCGCATGCAGCGCTCGCATGCGCTGTGCCAGCGTAGCCGAATCGACCGTGTCTCCGGCGAGCGCGAGAATCAAGCGCCAAGGTGCGACGCCCGCCCCATGGCACACGGCAGCGGCCCGGCCGGGAAACTCCGGATCGCGCAGCTGGGCGCCCGTCGCATCGACCACGACGTGATCCAACTCGATCCCGGCCTCACGCCATCGCGCCAAACGCCCCACCGCGTCCTCGATCGAGCGCAAACCCAGCGTGGTCGCCAACCCCGCTTGCCCGGCGAGCACGAGCGCCGCCCGGGTCGATCCCCCGTGCGGATTCCCCTCCTGGCCCGCGTAGGTCACCTCGATACGGCAGCCGGCCGGGCGCTGCTCGGACAACAGGTGTTGCTCGGCGTAATGGAATGCCAGCCGCCGCCCTTCGACGGCGTTGCGCAGATCCTGCTCCGCCTGCAAGCGAGTCGCCACGGCACTCGTAATCGCCGGATCATAGAACTCATAGTGATTCCAGCCGATCGTCTTGGCGCGATACATGGCCCCATCGGCGTGCTCGATCAGCGTCGTTGAATCCATACCATCGCTGGGATACATGGCGATGCCGAGGCTCGCGCTCACTTGCAGACGGCGGCCTTCGGCCACCATGGGCTCGTTGACCCGTCGCAACAGGCGTTCGGCCGCGGCGGCGACGCCTCGCCGCTGCGCTCCACCCTCCGCGACCACTACGAACTCGTCGCCACCGATGCGTGCGACCAGATCGTGGCTACGAACGCTGTCCTGCAGCCGTTGCGCGATCGTCAGAAGTACGTCGTCGCCGCACGAATGTCCATAAGTGTCGTTGATCGGCTTGAAACCGTTCAAATCGAGGAATATCACGGCGAACTCGAGGCCCTCTTCTCGGAGACCGCGCGCCAGCAGCTGCTCCAGCCACTGTTCCAACATGACCCGGTTCGACAGCCCGGTAAGGGCATCGACCGACTTCGCTGCAGTCACGTCGGTCTGCGATCCGACCAGCCGGACCGGCCGATCCTCGCCGTCGCGTTGGCACATCGCGCTCAGCGCGACCCACAGATAGCTTCCACTGCCGTGCTGGACCCTGTATTCCACGCGAACGCGCTCGCTCTGACCCTGAATATGCTCATCGAGCGCGGCCCGTACGGCCGCGACATCGTCCGGATGGACACGGTCGAGCCAGGTATCCGGAGAGACCTCGCCGTCCTGCGCTTCGAGGCCCAGCATCTCGTACCACCTCGGGGAGAAACGGACACCTTCGGTGGTGAGATCCCATTCCCAGAGCGCGTCGGTCGCGCTGGCCGCCACGAGCGCATAGCGCTGCTCCCGGTCGCGCAATCGCTCGTTGAGGTGGCGGAGATTACGGTGGGTCTCCATCCGCGCCACGGTCACCGGCAGCTCGATGGGCTTAGTCACATAGTCGTTCGCGCCCGCGTTGAGCGCCTCGATGACGTCGTCACCGCCCGTCTTGGCGGTCACCATGATGATCGGCAGGGCCAGCGGCGAATGGCGCTGGCGCAACCGGTGCAGGACCTCGATCCCATCCATGCCCGGCATCATGATATCGAGCAGCACGACCTCGATATCCCCTGCATCGTCGCTGAGCAGCTCGAGCGTCTCCTCCCCCGACGCCGCTTCCACGACCCGATAGCCGCGCCGCTGTAGACGCCGGCTCAGATGGCGCCGGTTGTCCGCCACGTCGTCGACCACGAGAATCTTGGCGCCGGTACCGGCTCCGTCGGCGCCGTCCGAGGCGCGCGAGGCGGGCTTGCCCGTGTCGCCCTCGTCGGAGCCGGCCGCGAGTCGCAGTGCTGGAGCCAGCGTGGCGCGGGCCGCCGGAACCTCCCAGTCCGTCCAGTATACGCCGGCGCCGTCCGGCGGCCGGTGCGTGCCTAGCGAACCAATCGGCATGTGATCAATCCCCGCGTGGACCCAGCTGGAGCGGTTGGTGTCGAATCTTGCCCTGGGCGCATGTCCCTCCGGCCCCGTGGCAATCCACCGATCCTCCCGCACCGAGTACGCAGCAAATTTTAGGCCGCTCCTGCCCTGTGCCGATGTAATGGGGTGCACATCGTCCATACCCATGGGGCCCCCGCCGAGCCCGGCACCCACGCCGTCGCTTGCGCGCACGCCGCGGCCCGCCTCCTACTCGCAACAGGTCGGGTCCGATCGGCCCCTTGTCGCCGGCGGCGATCTTGACCGCCCCACGCCGCCTGCGTAGCATCAGCGTGTCCCGCGAGGTTCCCCCTGTTCCCCGGTAGCTCAGTGGTAGAGCGGGTGACTGTTAATCACCAAGTCGGCGGTTCGAATCCGTCCCGGGGAGCCACTTCGCTAGCTCGCCTCTCGTGGATTGATTGGCTACGCGCCGGCGCTCGGTAGCGATCCCAGCCGTTGAAAGCTCTCGAATGCATTGTCAGTGCATTGGAACCTTTGGCTGGGGAAGCCCTAGCTACAGCCGCCA
>CAYTWS010000137.1:0-5240 GCA_964442145.1 uncultured Ectothiorhodospiraceae bacterium
TCGAGGAGGCGCTGGTTGAGCTCATTGAGCGACATACGCTTGCCTCCGACCTTGAGCATGTCCTGTGAGCGCCCGAGAAGGCGAAAGCGTCGCGCGTCCAGTAGCTCGAGCTCGTCGTCCAGCCGGATGGGCTCGGGCAGTTGCGGACCGCGCAACAAAGGGGCCTCGGGCGGCGTGAGCTGCATATCCTCGTAGAGCGTCCAAACCGGGCTCTGGGTGACGCGTCGGCTGGCGAGGCTACCCGCTTCGGTGCAGCCGTAGATCTCGCAAACCGGGGCGTCGAGCAAGGCCTCCGCTTGGTGTGCAGTGGCCTGCGCTAGCGGCGCCGTCGCCGATATCGCCATGACGATCTCCGGCATGGCGGTCTGGCTTTGCACGCACGCGCGCAGATGCATCGGGGTCGTGATGAGCAGCCGCGGAGGCGGCATGGCCGCAAGCGTCTCGGCGACCTCCCAAGGCAGATAGGGTGTGCCGGCGTGCGCGGCGAAACCGGCGTGCAGGACCGGCAGGACGGAGGTCTCGAGGCCGTACATGTGCTGTGGCGGTACGGTAGCGGCGATGTTCAGCGGCTGCTCGTTCGGCAAGAAACGGCCGTACCAACGATCGATGATATGGCGCAGGTCCCCCCAATACTTGCGGTGGGGTGTGGGGCGGCCGGTGCTGCCGGAAGTGAATACCACGGCCACGCAGTGGCGCTCGCCGATGGTGGGGATCGTCGCGGGCGGTGTGTATGCACCTCGCTCGGGCCCCTCGACGACGCCGTCGTCGAGCATGCCGGCTTCGGGGAATTGCTCGCGCACGTCGGCGAGGGCTTGTTGGCCGTGGTTGGGTGGCAGCAGGTTGACCCCGCCGGCCATGCACACGGCCCCGAATGCGATGGTGAATCGAAAGCGGTCCTCGCAAAGATTGAGATAGGCGCGCCCCGGGTGGAGTGTCGCCGCAAGGGCCTCCATGGCCGCCAAGGCATGGCCGCACGTGATCGCCCCGGCGTGACGCCAAGCGAATACACGCTGCGGCTGGTAGTCGGCGACGAGCGGGAGGTCTTGGTGCCGGGTCTCGGTATCGCTCATGGGGGCCTCGGCTCGCCGGGTCCGTCTCCGCCGGGGATGGTCCTGCGGGGCGCACGCAAGCGGATTCGGTGCGTCCTACACGAGACGCGCTGGTGCGCCGCTCTAGCCGGCGACACGCTCCCCCTGAACGTAGTCCGAAAGGGCGCGTAGTGTCGCGAAGATCTGGCTATTGCGCTCGTCGTCGGCGCGGAGCTCGACACCGAAGCGCTGCTTGACCGCCAGCGCGATCTCGAGGGCGTCGATCGAGTCCAAGCCCAGGCTATCGGTGCCCTGGCCGAAGAGCGGCGCATCGGGGACGATCGTGCTCGGATCGACGTCATCGAGCTCGAGCGCCGATACGAGCAGCTCGGCCATTTCGCGTTCGAAGTCGGTTTGTTCTGTCATCTCGGTACCCGTGACAAGCGCTGAGGCGGTCGTAGCAGAAGTCCCTCCAACTCGTGCGCGGCCTCCGTCCCCGGATCGAGGCGTTCGGGTTATAATTCGGGTGTTATGCCTGCTGGCCGCTCGACGACCGCACATGGGAGGGGATCCGCGGACGTCCGGTGAGCAGCCGATACGATAACCGACAATCGGTGGATTGGTACACGGGGCATCCGCCGGCCTGTTGGGTACTGGGCCAGCACCCGGCCAGCCTGCCGTACGCGCCGAGTGATGATTACTGCCGGATTCCGAGATCATACCAGCCCACTGCCGCTCAGCGTGACTTTGGCGGACACCTCTGCCGGAGACGCCCGAACGGTGCTGGGCCAGTGCGCCTTCGGCACGGAGCTCCCCGGGGCCGTGTGTCACCACGGGCTGACACCACTGGAGCGACCGGGATGTTGCGAGATATGGCGCACGACGGGGGCCGTGGCCCACGGTGACGACGGTGCGGTGGCATGGCGCGCCAATGACCACCTCCTGTTCGGCTGGACCACGGCGTCGATGGCCGACGACGATGTTGCGGCTACCTACGCCTGTTACCGAGCGCTTTTCGCTTGCGCGGCGGAGCAGGGTTTTCCCTATCTGCTGCGCATTTGGAACTTCGTTCCCGGCATCAATGACGGCACGGGCGATGCCGAGCGCTATAAACGCTTCTGCCAGGGGCGGGCCCATGCCTTCGACGAGAGCGACCTGGCCCGGGACCAGTACCCCGCGGCAACCGCGATCGGTACGCGCGCCCAGGAGCGCTTCCTGGTGTATTTCATCGCGTCGACCCAGCCGGGAAAAAGGGTGGAAAACCCGCGCCAGGTCAATGCCCCGCAGTATCCCCGGCGCTATGGTCCGCGTAGCCCGCGCTTCGCGCGCGGGATGGCCTGGCCCGGTGGCAATAGCGCCATGCTGTTGGTCTCCGGCACGGCGAGCATCGTCGGCCACGAAAGCCGCCATGGGACTGAAGTCGCGTACCAATTCGAGGAAACGTGGCGCAATCTCGAGGCGCTGTGCCAAAACGCCGGCGGGGCCGAGCCCGTGGCGCTGCGTGTCTATCTGCGCCGCCAGCAAGACTATGCCACGGTGCGCCAGCTGCTCGAGCAGCGCATCGACGCCCGTGTGCCCGTGATGTACCTGCACGCCGATATCTGCCGAGCCGAGCTGATGCTCGAGATCGAAGGCGTCTACGCTCTGTCGCCGGGTACTGCTTGATGTGGGCACGCCTGGACCATGGCTGGCGCGTGTGCGCGACCGGCTTGTGCTTCATGGCCTTCGGCATAGGCGGCCTGGTACTGACGCTGGTGGCGTGCCCATTGGTGCGAGTGCTCGTGCATCCGGCGGCCCGTCGCAAGCGGGTGGGCCAGCGCTTGATCTGGGCGAATTTCGCCGGCTTCACGAAGCTCATGACCGCCGTGGGGGTGCTGGAATACGACGTGCGTGGCCGCGCCAAGCTCGAGCGCCGCGGTTGTGTGGTGGTCGCCAATCACCCTTCATTGATCGATGTGGTGTTGCTGTTGGGTGTGATGCCGCGGGCCGATTGCATCGTCAAGCAGCCGCTCTGGAACAGTCCCGTCACGGGGGCGCCATTGCGCATGGCCGGCTATATCCCCAATGCCGGTGGGCCCGAGCTGGTCGAGCGCGCGTGCGCGTCGCTGGAAGCGGGCAACCGCTTGCTCGTCTTTCCCGAGGGTACGCGCACGCGTCCCGGACAACCGCTGCGCTTGCAACGCGGGGCGGCCAATATCGCCGTCCACGCCCGCGCCGATGTCGTACCCGTGACGATTCGCCTCAGCGAGGCCACCCTGGGCAAGCACCATCGCTGGTATCAGGTGCCCCGTCGACGCCTCCGTGTGTGCTTGTCGGTGGATGATCCGATCCGCATCGAGCCGTATTTGGCCGAGGGTGTCAGTAAGGCGCTCGCGGCACGCCGCCTCACCGAGGACATGCGCCACTACTACGCTCGGCGCTTGCAATCGGCGTGCGAGCCGGGCGCCGCGCTCGACGGGTGCGCAACGCCACATGCGATCGACGGCTAGAAAGGGAATAGGGTGATAGGGGCGAAACGCCAGGACTATGTGGTGGCTCACGCTGAGGCGGGGCCGTTCGCGTGCGAACCGCGAATCTGTGTGCTGATTCCGGTGTTCGATCACCCGGATAGCATCGGCGAGGTCGTTGCGGGAATCCGCGCCTGTGGCCTCCCCGTGATCCTCGTCGACGACGGCAGCTCGCGCGAGTGCGCCCGCCAGCTCGAGATGCAGGCCCAAACGGATCCCCACGTGGAGCTCATCCGCTTGCCCGACAACGCGGGCAAAGGCGCCGCGGTGCTCGCCGGGGCACGGCATGCGCTGGCACGCGGCTTTTCCCACGGTTTCCAGATCGATGCCGATGGGCAGCACGATCTCGGCGCGATCCCGGAGGCGGTCGAGCGTACGCGCCAGTCGCCGACGGCGGTGGTGGGGGGGAATCCGATCTTCGATACCAGCATCCCCGCCGAGCGCCTCTATGGACGCTACATCACCTATGCGCTCGTATGGCTCAACACGTGGTCGTTGGCGATCCGGGATCCGCTGTGCGGCTTCCGCGTCTACCCCCTGGCGGAGACGGTCGCCTTGGCGAATCGTCAGCCCATCCGCCGGCGCATGGATTTCGATATCGACATCATCGTGCGTCTGGCATGGGATGGCGTCCCGATCGAATCGGTGCCCGTGGCCGTACGCTACCCTATCGACGGGATCTCGCATTTCAATCTACGTCGCGACAACTTGTTGATCGCGCGTCTGCACGCGGTGTTGTTCGTGGGCATGCTCGTTCGCGCGCCTTTGCTCGCGGCGCGCCGCCTGGCCGCATTGCTGGGTACGGACGGGCCCTAGAAGTGGGCGTTGGCCGCTCGCCTGGATTGGTGTAGCGGCCGCGCTACAACGCCGTGCGGGCATGGAGATCGGCGGCACTGCCACTGTGTCGCCGACCTTGCTATGCTGTCGCGCCCCGGAGGTGCTCCGGCACTGCGTAATTCGCTGCGGTCCCTGCGGCGCGGGCGTGTCCTCGCGCCGCGCTGTCCGGGGCCGTGTGGCTTGGTTGCAGCCCGAGGGAGCTGCGCGAGCAGGGAGTGGAGTCGATGAGCGCCGTCGAAGAGACCGATGTCGCCGTGATCGGTGCGGGCCCGGCGGGCAGCATGGCGGCAGCGATGCTCCGCCAAAGCGGTTGGCGCGTCCATGTCCTCGAGCGCAGCCGATTCCCGCGCTTCGTCATCGGCGAGAGCCTGCTGCCGCAATGCATGGAGTGGCTCGATGCCGCGGGGATGCTCCCGCGGCTACAGGAGGCCGGTTTCCAGCCGAAGCGCGGCGCTGCCTTCGCCTGCGGCGACCGCTTCGGCACCATCGATTTCGGCGATGGCTACACACCCGGGTGGGGGTGGACGTGGGAGGTTCAACGCGCCTCATTCGACCAGATCATGGCCGACGAGGCAGCGCGCCAGGGTGCCGACGTTCGGTTCGAGCAGAGTGTGGACGCTGTCGATTTCAGCGAGCCCGGGGTACCCCGGCTTTCGGCGGTTGATCGCGATGGCCGCGGCTACGAGCTCAGGGCGCGGTTCGTGTGTGACTCCAGCGGTAATGGCCGCGTTCTGCCGAGATTGCTCGGATTGGATCGGCCCTCGGACCAACCGCCGCGCACGGCGATCTTCACCCACGTCGAGGATCGGATTACCGCGCCCGATTACGATCGCGACATGATCCTGCTTTGCTACCACCCGCAAGAGAC
>CAYTWS010000138.1:0-1137 GCA_964442145.1 uncultured Ectothiorhodospiraceae bacterium
GCGCTCATACGGCGGCGCGCTCGTAGACGTGGAAGCCGCCGTAGACCCCGGCCCGATCGTGCTCGATGCGCTCGCGGCTCTGGGCGGGATCGTAGTGCCACCGGGCGCGCTCGCCCGCTCCCAGCACACCCTCGACCGGGCTGTCGTGCGCGCCGGTGCGGAAGCCGACGCGCGCCCGGGGGCGGGCGGTCCGCGCGATCTGGTCCCAGAGGGCACGCAGCTGCTGCGGGTTCATCCAGTCTTGCGCATCCAGTAGGACGTAGCGGTCGACGCTTTGGGCCGGTTGAGACGCCAGGTAATCGGTCACCGAGGTCTGATGCACGGCCAGGCGATCGGCATTGCGCTGCAGCGACGCCCATGCGGTGGGCCGCAGATAGGGCGGCACCGCACGCCGATGGGCGACGTCGTAGCAGCGCCCGAACGCCTGCCACGCGAAGTAGTTGTCGGCGACCGGGAAGCCGCACGCGAGGCGCTCGAGCCGTCGATGCAGCAGGCCCGCGAGATCGCCGCCGGCGCATGCCGCCAGGGCGCGGAACTGCGCCGGCGGGATCCCCAAGCCGTAGAGCGCCAACGGCAGCCGGCAGAGGCTGCGCACGAGCCGGCCGTTGACCACGGGGGCGATCTCGTCGTCGAAGATGCGGCGTTGCTCGCTGAGGCTTTGGGCACAGAGCATACGCTCGGGGCGGCGACCGTGCAGGCGCAGTACACCGTGCAGCAGGGTGAGGAAGCGCCCGAGCAGGCCCTCGCGATGAATCCCCGTCTCGAAGGCGCGGATCCGGCGTCGACCGCCGGGGCCTCGAACCGACCAGTAGGTGCCCGTGACCGTGTCCAAACGCTCGTAGAGGTGCTCGTAGAAGTCGTCCACGTTGCGCGCGTGCGCGCCGATGCCGAAGAAGCGGAAGTAGTGCTCGTAGGTCGGCAGGTAGCGCGCGGCATCGCGCTTGAGCCGGGTCAGGGCGACGTGGCCCGGGTTGAGATCGACCGTGGTGACCGATTCGGGCTCGGCCAAGAGATACGACATGGCGTTGCATCCGCCCGAGGCGATGGTCACGACCCGGTCGCCGGGGCCGATCCCGAGCGCCGCCATGTCGAGCACCGGGTCCTCCCAGATCTGTGCGTAGACCAATCCACGGAACA
>CAYTWS010000138.1:1237-5219 GCA_964442145.1 uncultured Ectothiorhodospiraceae bacterium
CGGATGGCGCTATCGCAGGCGCTTTGGGACTTGCGCTGCGCCATCGCCCGCCACGGCGACGCGAACGCCAACAGCGTGAGCTTTGGGCGCATGTTGACCGATCCCGGCTATCGGGGGCGCGTGATCGACGGGGCCCGTCAAAGCGCCACTACCGAGGTGCGGCGCCACGCCGAAGAGGCCGCGCGCTACAACACGGGCGGCTTGGCCGAGACCCCCGTGTCCTGGGAGTCCGCCGGCCGCACCGAGCTCGACATCGCCGCTCTAACCCCCGAGGGCACGGCGCGAGCCCGTCCCGGCAAGCACGTGTCGATGATGGGGGCCGCATCCGCGCTGGTGTTGTTCGCGGTCGCCGGCACGCTGTTGAGCTACATCGCCAACGAGCCCTTGGCGAAGCTGTTGGCCGGGCGCGAGCACGTCGTCGGCGAGATCGTCGAGGACACGACCTGGCGCGCCGAGCGCACCTACGTCCTCGAGGACAAGGTCTTCGTCACCGACGGTGCGACGCTGACGATCGAGCCGGGCACTCGTGTCGTCGGCGAGCCCGGCTCGGCGGTCGTGGTGACGCGGGATGCGGCTATCCAGGCCCAAGGCCGTCGGGACAACCCGATCGTGTTCACATCGGCCGAGCCCAAGGGCCAGCGCGCCCGCGGCGATTGGGGCGGTGTCGTGCTGTTGGGCCATGCCCCCGTGAACGCGGGCGAGCCCCACATCGAGGGGATCGCCGCCGATGACCCCCGCGGCGACTTCGGTGGCCAGGACGCCGGCGGCAGCTGCGGCGTGCTCGAATACACCCGCATCGAGTTCGCCGGCCACGAGGTCGCGCGCAACGTCGAGCTCAATGGACTCACCCTGGGCGGCTGCGGCGGCGCCACGGTCGTTCGCCATGTCCAGGTGCACATGGGCCTGGACGACGGCATCGAGCTCTTCGGCGGCCGCGCGAATCTCGAGCGCGTGGCGATCACGCGCCCCGGCGACGACGGACTCGATTGGGATCTGGGGTGGCAGGGCAACGCCCAGCACGTCCTCGTCCAGATGGGACCCGACGCCGGCGACAACGGCATCGAGGCCGACAACAACCGCAACGATCACGGGGCCCAGCCCCGGTCGTCGCCGACGCTGGCCAACGTCACCCTGCTGGGCTCGCGCACGCGCGGCACCGGGCAGCGGGGTCTGACGCTGCGCCGCGGCACGGCCGCCGACCTGCGCAATCTGGTGGTCGCCGGATTCCCGCTCGAGCTCGTCGATATCCGCGACCGCGCCACAGTCGAGCTCGTGGCTGCGGGGCGCCTGCGGTTTTCGGGCTTGATCGCCCACGATATCGGGTCGGACGGTGAGCGGTGGGCCGAGCCCGAGCGCGGTGACGCCGACGATGACGGGGGCTTCGACGAGGGGCGTTTCCTGCGCCGCACGAGCCATCGGTTGGGCACCGATCCCGGCTTGTCGCGTGCGGCGTTCGACCTCGACGAGCCCAACTTCCACCCGGCGGCGGGCTCGCCCGTGGAGCAAGCGGCCGCCGACGTGCCTCAGGGCGAGTTCTGGCGCGAGGGGGCGCGCTACCTCGGGGCATTCCGGCCCGGGGCGGTCTCGAGCTGGCTCAACGGCTGGGCCGCCTTCCCGGCTAGCTGAACGAGATGCGAGCGGGCGCCGGCGGGAGGGCTGCTCCTGCCCCCGCGGGCAGCGGATGGTCCGCTTCAGGCACGTCGATGATGGGGCGGATCACTTCGTGGATGCATCCGAGGCCCGGTGCTGCGATCGCGTCATCAGCTCCTCGAACTCGCCCGGTGGCATAGCCGGGCTGAAGAGGAAGCCCTGGTAGGCGTTGCAGCCGTTGCTCTCCAGCAGGGCGCGCGCCTCTTCGGTCTCGACGCCCTCGGCGATGACCTGCATGCCCATGGTGTGGGCCAACACGATGATGGTGCGCACGATGGCGGCGTCGTTGGCCTCGCTGAGGGCGTCGCGCACGAAGCTTTGGTCGATCTTGAGCTGGTCCAGCGGCAGACGCTTGAGATAGGTCAGCGACGAGTAGCCCGTGCCGAAGTCGTCGAGCGTGAAGCGTACGCCTTCGGTGCGCAGCTCCGTCATCTTGCGAATCGTGTCCTCGATGTCGGCGAGTAGCAGGCTCTCGGTGAGCTCGAGCCAGAGACAGCCGGCGGGCGCTCCCGTACGTGCGAGGATCGTGCGCACCTGGTTGACGAACTCGGGGTGGTGGAACTGCCGTGGGCTCACGTTCACCGAGACGGCGAGCTCGTCCAGATCGGATCGCGAGCGCCATTGGGCGATCCGGGTGCATGCGCCCTCGAGGATGGCGTTGCCCAGCGGGATGATCATGCCCGTCTCTTCGGCGACCGGGATGAACTCGGCCGGCGAGACCGGATCCCGGTCGGCGGGAAGCCAGCGCGCCAGCGTCTCCGCCCCGATGACATTGCCCGCGGCGTCGAACTGGGGCTGGAACCAAGGCACGATCTCGCCCGCGTCGAGCGCGTGGCGCAGGGCGTTCTCCAGGGCGACGCGGGATTGCACCGCCGCGCGCATGGACGGATCGAACAAACGCACGGTCCCGCGGCCGGAGTCCTTGGCCTGGTACATCGCGAGGTCGGCGCGTTTCATGACGTCGTCGGCGGTGTCTTCGCTATCTTCGCTATCGTCGCTGCCGTCGCCGAATAGCGTGATGCCGATGCTCACCGTGGTACGGCGCTCGTGATCGCCCAGATCGTACGGGGTCTCCAGAGCCGCCCGGATCTTGTTGCCCACCGTCTCGGCCCGTGCCACCGCTTGGTCCCGATCCTCGGCCAGACGCTCCAGGATTACGGCGAACTCGTCGCCGCCGAAACGCGCGATCGTGTCGCTGCGGCGCACGCAGTGCGTTAGCCGATGCGCGGCCTGCTGCAGCATGCGGTCGCCGATATCGTGGCCGAGGGTGTCGTTGAGCGTCTTGAAGTGGTCCAGATCCAGGAACAACAGCGCGCAGTACCGCCCGGTGCGCTCGGTGGTGCTCAGCGCGTGGCCCAGCCGATCCAGCAGCAGCCGCCGGTTGGGCAGGCGGGTCAACGGGTCGTAGAGCGCCAGGAACTCGATCTCCTCCTGGGCGCGTTTGCGCTGGGTGATGTCGCGGTAGTACACGCCCAGCCTATCCTCGGATGGATAGGTACGGATCTCGAGCCAGGTGTCGATGGCGGCGTAGAAGAACTCGAACGCGTTGCCTTGCCCCTGCTCCATGGCGCGGCGGTACTCGCGCTCGACCACCGTGCCGATGAGATCCGGATAGGCGTCCCAGAGGTTGCGCCCCAGTAACTCGTCGCGCTCGACCCCCATGAGGCGCTCGGCCTCGCGGTTGAGGTACGTGATCTGCCAGTCGCGGTCGACGGTGAAGAAAGCATCCGTGATGCTCTCGAGGGTATCGGTGAGCTGCTCGGCCAGCTGGTTCACCTGCTCGCGCGCCCGCTTTTGCTCGGTGATGTCCTGAAACGCCCCGCGCACTTGCGTAATTCGGCCTTGGTGATCGTGTGCCGGCTCGCCGATCACGCGCACCCAGGCCCGGCGGCCAGTGGCGGTCTCGATCTCCGCCTCCTCGTCGTAGGGCGTGCCCTCGCGGGCACAGGCGGTGAAGACCTCGCGGACCCGCTCGCGCCATTCGGGCGGGTAGAAGCCGAGCGCTCCCTCGAGGGTGATGGGCGTATCGGGCTCGAGGTCGTGGATGGCGTAGACCTCGGGCGACCACCGCAGCTCGTCGGTCAACAAATCGACGACCCAGCCGCCGACGCGGGCTGCACGCCCTGCGATCTCCTGTAGCGCCTGGCTCTCCTGCAGCCGCGCCTCGGTCTCGATCCGATCGGTCTCGTCGATCGTGATGCCGTGCCAAGTGATCGAGCCGTCGTCGTTGGGGCGCGGCTGGCCCAGCAGCCGACCCCAGCGCACACTGCCGTCGGGCGCGATGACCCGGTGGCTGAAGTCGAGCGGCGACAGCTCTGCCGCCGAGCGCTCC
>CAYTWS010000139.1:0-5219 GCA_964442145.1 uncultured Ectothiorhodospiraceae bacterium
GTCATCGGCACGGTCCTGCTACCGGGATCGGCTGCGCCCAAGCTGGTCAAGCGCGAGCACCTGCGGCGGATGAAACCGGGATCGGTGATCGTCGACGTCTCGGTGGACCAGGGCGGCTGCTGCGAGTCCACGAAGGCGACGACGCACCGCGAGCCGACCTATGTGGTCGATGACGTGGTGCACTACTGCGTTGCCAATATGCCCGGCGCGGTCGCCCGTACCTCGACGATGGCTTTGAACAATGCCACGTTGCCCTTCGTGGTCAAACTGGCCAATCAAGGCGTCTGGCCGGCGCTTTACCGGGACCGCCATCTGCGCAACGGGCTCAATGTGGCCCGCGGCCAGATCGCACTTGAGCCCGTTGCACGCGATCTGGGCCGCGAGTTCACCGATCCCATGAACTTGATCAATGAGGGGCGCGGTCCCGACGCCGCGGCACGCTGATGAGCCAGTCGAACCAGTACGGTCTCGCCGATCCGGGCCTGCTGCGCGAGCAAGCCTACGTCGACGGTCGATGGGTGGGGGGCGACGGCGGCGGCGCGGTCGATGTAAGCAATCCCGCCGACGGCACGCGCCTGGGCTCGATCCCGGCGATGGGGCCGGACGAGACCCGGCGCGCGGTGGTGGCCGCCGACTGTGCCTTCGGCCCATGGTCGTCGCTGCTCGCCCACGAGCGCGCCGATCTGCTGTTGGCGTGGTACGAGCGGATGCGCGCTCAACGCGAGACGCTCGCGCATATCATGACGTTGGAGCAGGGCAAACCGCTGGCGGATTCGCGCGGCGAGATCGACTACGCCGCGTCGTTTATCCGTTGGTTCGCCGAGGAATGCCGGCGCGGTCACGGCGAGACCATTCCGACGCACCTGAGGGACCGTTTCCTCATGACGCGGCGTCTGCCGCTGGGTGTGGTGGCAGTGGTGACGCCCTGGAATTTCCCGTCGGCGATGATCACGCGCAAGGCCGCCGCGGCATTGGCGGCCGGTTGTACCGTCGTGGTGCGCCCGGCCAGCGAAACGCCGTACTCGGCCTTGGCGCTGGCCGAGCTGGCCGACCGGGCAGGCCTGCCGGCGGGCGTGTTCAACGTGGTGACGGGCGAGCCCCGGGAGATCGTCGAGACCATGTTGGACCACTCGCGTGTCCGTGGGTTGTCGTTCACGGGGTCGACCGGTGTGGGGCGGCGTTTGCTCGCACGCGGGGCGGAGACCGTCAAGCGCATGTCGATGGAGCTCGGCGGCCATGCCCCGTTCATCGCGTTCGCCGATGTCGACCCGCGCACCGCCGCGGAGGCGGCGGTGGCGGCCAAGTTCCAGACCACCGGTCAGGATTGCTTGGCCGCCAACCGCATCTACGTGCACGCGCATATCTACGAGGATTTCCTCGAGCACTTCGTGCGCCTGACCCAAGATCTGCGGGTGGGCAATGGCCTCGACGAGGGCGTGGCGCTGGGACCGCTGATGAACCAGGCCGCGGTCGACAAGGCCCAGGCCCACGTCGACGATGCGGTCGCCCGGGGGGCCAGGCTTCTCACGGGTGGCCAGGGCCACGAGCTGGGGGGCTGGTTCTACCAGCCGACCGTGCTCGCCGACGCCACCCCCGAGATGCTGATCTCGTGCGAGGAGACGTTCGGCCCGGTCGCCGCGGTGGCCCCGTTCGAGGGCGACGACGAGGTCATCGCCCGCGCCAACGACACCGAGTACGGTCTGGTGGCCTATCTCTACACCAACGACAGCGCGCGCGCGCTGCGCCTGTCGCAGCGGCTCGAGTACGGCATGGTCGCGGTCAATGCGGTCAAGATCACGGGCGCGCCCGTGCCGTTCGGCGGCCACAAGCAGTCCGGGCTCGGGCGCGAGGGCGGGCGCGAGGGCATCGAGGAATTCACTGAGCTGCAATACGTCTGCATGGCCTCGTAAGGCCGGTGGGCAGGAGCATCACATCATGACCAACACCATACCCGATAATCTGAGTCTGGAAGAGCTCGACCGCAAGACGGTCTTCCATCCTTCCACGCACCTCAAGAACCATGCGCACGGCCTGGTCGATGGTCCGCGGATCATCGAGCGCGGTGACGACATCACGCTCACCGATACAAAGGGCAACCAGTTCGTCGACGCCTTCGCGGGGCTCTACTGCAACAACATCGGCTACAACCGCCCCGAGATCGCCGAGGCGATCAGCGAGCAGGCGCAAAAGCTGGCGTTCTATCATGCCTACGCGGGGCACTCGCACGAGCCCGTCATCCGCTTGTCGGAACGCCTTATCCGCATGGCGCCCAAGGGGATGAGCAAGATCTATTATGGCTCGTCGGGATCGGATGCCAATGAGACCCAGACCAAGCTCGTCTGGTACTACAACAACATCCTCGGCCGCCCGGAGAAGAAAAAGATCATCAGCCGCCACCGCGCCTATCACGGCTCGTCGGTGACGTCGGGATCGATGACGGGCCTGCCGGCCTTCCACAACGCATTCGATCTGCCGCTGGCGCGCATCAAGCACACCACCACGCCGCATTACTACTGGGGCCATGCCGAGGGCGAGAGCGAGCACGACTTCGCCAAGCGCTGTGCCAACAATCTCGAGCAGATGATCGTGGACGAGGGGCCCGACACGGTAGCCGCGTTCATCGGCGAGCCCATCCTGGGCACGGGCGGGATCATCCCGCCGCCCGAGGGTTATTGGCGCGCCATCCAAGAGGTCCTGCGTAAGTACGACGTCCTGCTGATCGCCGACGAAGTGGTTACCGGCTTCGGCCGAATCGGGACCGATTTCGGCTGTGATTACTACGGCATCGAGCCGGATCTGATGACGGTGGCCAAGGGACTTACCAGCGGCTATCTCCCGCTGTCGGGCGTGTTCGTCGGTGACAAGGTTTGGAGCGTGCTCGAGCAGGGCGCCGACCAGTTCGGGCCGTTCGGCCACGGCTACACGTACTCGGCGCATCCGTTGTGCGTGGCGGCGGCTAACGCCAATCTCGATGTCATCGAGCGCGAGGGGCTCACCGCCAACGCGCGCGACGTCGGCAATTACTTCCAGCAGCAGATGCACGCCGTGTTCGATTCGCACCCGCTGGTCGGCGAGGTGCGCGGCGAGGCCTTGCTGGGGGCGCTCGAATTCGTCGCCGACCGCGAGGGGCGCCAAGCGTTCAAATCGGATCTCAAGGTGGGCGCGCGTATCGCTACCGCGTGCAACCAGCGCGGCTTGATCGCCCGGGCGATGCCGCATGGCGACATCCTCGGTTTCGCACCTCCGCTGACCGTGAGCCGCCAGCAGATCGACGACATCGTCGACCAGGCCAAGCAAGCGGTCGATGCGGTCACCGACGGGCTCAGCCGCGAAGGCAGTGTCAGTCTCGCCTGAGGCCATGGGGGCAGCGGTGAACCGGGTGCTACGGGCGCGACACGGCGTTACGCTCGAGTCCGTCTTCCGGGCGCGGGCCCGTTTGCCCGCGGCGGTCGTCGGTACGCCGCTCGAGCGTGCCCGGTGGCTCGACGCCGCCGCGGGCGGCCAAGCCGTCTGGCTGAAGAACGAAACCCGGGGACCGACCGGGGCGTTCAAGATCCGCGGTGCGACCAACGCCATCGCGGCATTGCCGGCGGACGCCCGTGAGCGCGGGGTGACGACATCCTCGACCGGCAACCACGGGCGCGCCGTCGCTTATGCGGCGGCGGCGGCCGGTGTACCCGCGATCGTTTGCTTGTCCGGGCTGGTACCGCCGTACCGGCGCGAGGCCATCCGACGCCTCGGTGCCGAATTACGGGTGGTCGGTGAGACCCAGGACGACGCCACCGCGGAGGCCGATCGGCTCGTGGCCGAGGAAGGCATGACCCTGGTGCCGCCGTTCGATGACCCGCTGGTCGTCGCCGGTCAAGGCACCATCGGCTTGGAGATCGCCGAGGCCCTGCCGGAGACGGCGACGGTCGTGCTGGGCCTGTCCGGCGGCGGTCTCGCCGCAGGCGTCGCGTTGGCACTGAAGTCGATTCGCCCCGATGTCCGGGTGGTGGGTGTGTCGACGGCGAACGGCGGTGCGGCCATGGACGCCAGCCTGAAGGCGGGTGAGCCCGTGACCGTGCCCGAGCCCCCGAGCCTGGCCGACAGCTTGGGCGGCGGCATCGGCTTGAACAATCGCTGCACGTACGGCTTGTGCCGCGACCTCGTCGATCGGGTCGTACTGTTGTCGGAGGCCGAGATCGCCGCCGGCATGCGGGCGCTCTATCGCGAGCACCGGTTGATCGCCGAGGGTGGGGCGGCCGTGGGCTCGGCGGCGCTGATCGCCGGCCATATCGAAGACACCCCGGGCCCGGTGGTCACGCTGGTCACGGGCAATCTCGTCGACATGGATGTGTTCACGGCCGTAGTCAACGGCGCCGATGCGCTTGCGGAGGCAGCGTCATGACGATCGCGATGCTCAATGAGACGGAGCTGCGCGGCTGCGCGCGGCTCGACCTGACGACCCTGAATACGATCGCCGAGGCGTTCGCCGCCTTGGATCGAGGCGATGCCGTCATGCCCCCCGTGCTCTCGATGGAATTGCCGGACGACAACGCCGAGGTCGACATCAAGACGGCTTGGATACGCGGTATGGACGGCTTCGCGGTCAAGGTGAGCCCGGGTTTTTTCAATAACCCGTCACTGGGCCTGCCGAGCCTGTCCGGCATGATGACCCTGCTATCCGCTCAGACGGGCTTCGTCCAAGCGGTACTGCTCGACAATGGTTGGCTCACCGATTTGCGCACGGCCGCTGCGGGCGGGGTGGCCGCGCGTTACCTCGCACGCGGCGACGCACGCACCGCGGCCGTCATCGGCACGGGCGTGCAGGCGCGGCTGCAGCTGGAGGCGCTGACGCTGATACGCCCGATCGAGCATGTCATCTACTGGGGCCGTGAGCGAGACAAGGCGCGCCGTTGCGCCGACGCCGCGGTCGAGCAGTTCGGCGTCAGCGCCAGCGTCGCCGACGATGTCACCTCGGCGGTGCGCTCGGCCGACATCGCCGTGACGACCACGCCGTCCCAGTGCGCGCTGGTCGAGCGCGAGGCCCTGCATCCGGGCCTGCATATTACGGCGATGGGCTCGGATGCGCCCACGAAGAACGAGATCAGCCCGCACGCCCTTGCGGCGGCGGATTTGCTGGTCTGCGATCGGCAATCCCAGTGCGCCGAGCGCGGTGAGCTGCGCAGCGCGCTGGCCGCGGGGACCATCGCCGCCGACCGGGCGCTGCCCGAGCT
>CAYTWS010000140.1:0-5205 GCA_964442145.1 uncultured Ectothiorhodospiraceae bacterium
CCACGGCAAGGGCCGTGGCTCGACGGTGCCGTGCCTGACCTCCCCCGAACGGGGGGGCCCATCGGGCAAAAACCGGCCTACGGTCGCATCAGCCCATGCGCTGTCCGTAGGCCGGCCCCGGCAATAACTGGCGAAGCGAGGCGTGGAGCCCGGCCCCACAGGCCTCGTTCTCATGCGCGGTGGGCACGACCGATGCAATCGGCGAGCTGGTCGAGACCATCGGTGAGCGCCGCCGGCCCCGGTTGGAGGATATCGGCCGACTTGATCTCGTAGACGTGGCCGTTGCGAACGGCCGGTATCTCGGACCAGCCCGGGCGTTGGGCCACTTGCTCCGGGCGAAAGCGCTTACCGCACCAGGAGCCGATGATCACATCGGGCGCGCGCCGCACCACCTCGCTCGGGTCCTCGAGGATGCGATCGCGGGCATGAGCGCAGCGCGCCCGCTCGGGGAAGCACTCGCGTCCACCGGCGGTCTCGATGAGCTCGCTGACCCATTGGATCCCGGTGATCGGGGGATCGTCCCACTCCTCGAAATACACCACGGGGCGTCGACCCGCGCCGGCCCCTGCGGCCCGCACCGATTCGATGTGCGCGTCCAGCTCGTCGATGAGGGCGCCTCCCCGCTCAGCCAGACCGGCCAGCGCCGCCAGCCGCTGCACCATGGCGCGAATGCCGGCGACCGAGCGCTGGTTGAAGACGTAGACCTCGACGCCCGCCCGGATGAGCTCGGCGGCGATGTCGGCTTGGAGATCGCTGAAGCCGAGAACCAGGTCGGGCTCGAGCTCGAGGATGCGGCTGTGCTTGACGCTGGTGAACGCCGCCACCTTGGGCTTGTCGCGGCGGGCCTCGGGCGGGCGTACGGTGAAGCCCGAGATGCCGACGATGCGCTCGGCGGCGCCGAGCCGGTAGAGCGTCTCGGTGGTCTCCTCGGTGAGGCAGACGATGCGTTGGGGCCACACGCTCATGCCATCGCTCCGACCCTGATGCGGCCAGCATACGGGGCGCGCGTAGCCCCCGTCACGGGGCGGTCGGAGCAACCCCGGCGGTGTGCTACATTTGGGCGCCCTCGGCGAAGCCCAGACAAAGACACCCCATGACGACGCTCGACAAGACCTACGATCCCCACGCCATCGAACGCCGCTGGTACGAACACTGGGAAAACAGCGGCTGGTTCGCGCCCCGGGGCGACGGCAAGCCCTACAGCATCATGATCCCGCCGCCGAACGTGACCGGCACGCTGCACATGGGGCACGCGTTCCAGGACACGATCATGGACACGCTGATCCGCTATCACCGCATGTGCGGGCGGAACACGCTCTGGCAGCCCGGCTCGGACCATGCCGGCATTGCCACCCAGATGGTGGTCGAGCGCCAGCTCGCCGCCGAGGGTACGGACCGGCACGCGCTCGGCCGCGAGCAGTTCATCGAACGTGTCTGGCGGTGGAAGGAGGAATCGGGCAACCAGATCTCCACCCAGCTCCGCCGCCTGGGCGCCTCGCCGGACTGGAGCCGCGAGCGCTTCACCATGGACGCGGGGCTCTCCGCGGCGGTCACCGAGACCTTCGTGCGGCTCTACGACGAGGGCCTGATCTACCGCGGCGAGCGCCTGGTCAACTGGGATCCGGTGCTGCACACGGCGGTGTCCGATCTCGAGGTCGAGTCGGCCGAGGAGCAGGGCCACATCTGGCACATGCGCTATCCGCTCGCCGACGGCAGCGGCCATGTCGTGGTCGCCACCACCCGGCCCGAGACCATGCTCGGCGATACCGCTGTGGCGGTGCACCCCGACGACGAGCGCTACCAGCACCTGATCGGCAAGTCCGTGCTGCTGCCGCTGTGCGAGCGCGAGATCCCCATCGTCGGCGACGACTACGTCGATCCCGAGTTCGGCAGCGGCTGCCTCAAGATCACGCCGGCGCACGACTTCAACGACTACGCCGTGGGCGAGCGTCACGACCTGCCGCGCATCAACATCTTCAGCCCCGACGCCACGGTCAACGACAACGCGCCCAGCGCCTATCGCGGCCTGGACCGTTTCGATGCGCGCGAGCGCGTGGTCGCCGACCTAGAGGCCGCGGGCCTGCTGGAGGCGGTCGAGGATCACAAGCTGATGATCCCGCGCGGCGACCGCACGGGCGCCGTGATCGAGCCCTATCTCACGCACCAGTGGTTCGTGCGCACCAAGCCGCTGGCCGAGCCGGCCATGGAGGCCGTGCGCGACGGCCGCATCCGCTTCGTGCCGGAGAACTGGACCAAGACCTACTTCAACTGGCTCGAGGAGATCCAGGACTGGTGCATCTCGCGCCAGATCTGGTGGGGCCATCGCATCCCGGCCTGGTACGACCGCGACGGCAATATCTACGTCGGCCACTCCGAGGACGAGGCCCGCGCGCGCTACGGCATCGGCGACGACGTCGAGCTGGTACGCGACGAGGACGTGCTCGACACCTGGTACTCGTCCGCCCTGTGGCCGTTCTCGACCCTGGGCTGGCCCGACGATACCGAGGCCCTGCGCACCTTCTACCCGACCTCGGTGCTGGTGACCGGCTTCGACATCATCTTCTTCTGGGTCGCCCGCATGATCATGTTCGGGCTCAAGTTCATGGACGACGTGCCCTTCCGCGAAGTCTACATCCACGGCCTCGTGCGCGACTCCGAGGGCAACAAGATGTCGAAGTCGAAGGGCAACGTGCTCGACCCCATCGACCTGATCGACGGCATCGACCTCGAAAGCCTGGTGGAGAAGCGCACGTCCGGGATGATGCAGCCGCAGAAGCGCGACGCGATCGAGCGCATGACCCGCAACGCCTTCCCCGACGGCATCCCGGCGTTCGGCACGGACGCGCTGCGCTTCACGTTCGCCGCGCTGGCCTCGACCGGACGCGACATCCGTTTCGACCTCGGCCGGGTCGAGGGCTACCGCAACTTCTGCAACAAGCTGTGGAACGCCTCGCGCTTCGTGCTGATGAACACCGACGGCGAGGACACCGGCGTCGACGGCGGCGAGGTCGAGCTGACCGCGGCCGACCGCTGGATCGTCTCGCGCCTGCAGGAGACCGAGCGGGCCGTCAACGAGCACGTGCGCGGCTATCGTTTCGACCTGATGGCGCAGGCCATCTACGAGTTCACCTGGGACGACTACTGCGACTGGTACGTCGAGCTCGCCAAGACGGTGCTCTACGACGACACGGCCTCGGCGGAGCAGCTGCGCGGCACACGGCGTACGCTGGTGCGCGTGCTCGAGGCGGTGGTGCGGTTGCTCCATCCGCTGATGCCGTTCATCACGGAGGAGCTGTGGCAAAAGGTCGCCCCGCTGGCGGGCCGCAGCGGTGCGACCATCATGTACGCGCCCTACCCGCGGGCGAACGAGGACTGGCTCGATCCCGAGGCCGAGAGCGACATCGACTGGCTCCAGCGCGTGGTGCTCGAGGTCCGCCGGATCCGCGCCGATATGGATCTCAAGCCCAGCCAGCGCGTGCCGCTGCGTCTGGCCGGCGGCGACGGCGAGGACCGGCGCCGCAGCGAGGACCTCGGTGCCTCGCTGCGCACGCTCGCACGGCTCGACTCGGTGGCCTGGGTGACCGACGAGAACGAGGTGACCCAGGCAGCCGCGGCGATGACGGGCGAGCTCAAGGTCCTGGTGCCACTGGAGGGCTTGATCGACAAGGCGACCGAGCTCGAGCGCCTGGACAAGCGCACCGCCGAGCTCGAGTCGGAGATCGAGCGCGTCGATCAGAAGCTGGGCAATCGCCAGTTCGTCGAGAAGGCGCCGGCCGAGGTCGTCGACAAGGAGCGCGGCAAACGCGAGGAGCTCGTGACCAACCTCAGTGAGCTGCGCGCGCGGCGCGATCGCATCGCCCAGCTGTAACGCGCCGCACGGGCGAGCTCACGGGCTCGTGAGGATCGCCAGTACCAGGCGTACGACGCCGTAGAGGATGACCACGAACGCGATCGTGGCAACGGCACCGGCGATCACGTAGTGGTGGAGCTTGCCTTGACTGAAATCGCGGCGCCGATTGGCATCGGACTGGATGCCGATGAATGCGGCCCCGACGCTCTTGAGCACGTCGAGCAAACCGGGCGGCGGGGGATTGTCGCGATCCTGGGTCATGCTTGGGGATTCTACGGCCAGCCGGCGGGCGTTGCGAGGCGGGTGTGAACTATCTCGCCCACTTGTGTCTGACCGACGACGTCCCCGAGCGCATCGTGGGCAATCTGCTCGGCGACTTCGTCAAAGGTACGCCGGAGACGCGTTTCCCGCCCGGGATCGTCGAAGGGATCCGTCTGCACCGGGCCATCGACCGTTTCACCGATGACCACCCTTACGTGCATCGGGCGCTGACCCGCATCGATCCGGCGAGACGGCGTTACGCGGGGATCGCGGTCGATATGGCGTTCGATCACTTCGTCGCGCGCGACTGGCACTGGGCCGACCCAAAGGGCTTCGACACGGCGCGCAGCGAGGCCTACGCGTTGCTACTCGGGCACCGGGACGAGGCACCCGCGCACGCCCGGGCCGTCATCGAGGCCATGGTCCACGAGGACTGGTGGGCATCGTACGCACGGCTCGACGGTATCGCATTCGCCCTCGAGCGCATGAGCCGGCGTCTGTCGCGCCCCAATGGGCTCGCCCAGACCGCGGGCGATATCGAGCGCGCCTACGATGGCTTGGCCGGCGACTTCGCCGCGTTCTGGCCCGAGATCCGCGCCTTCGCCGCCGAGCGCCAGCGTGGCCCACGCTGACTGCAGCGAGTCGGACGACGTCATGAGCGGGGGTAATGCCATGCTTGCCGAGCTGATCCGAGGCGCTCACTGCGCACTGCGCGGCTTCGCCCTGGTGCGCCGCCGCGGGGTCTGGCCGTTCGCCGCGATCCCACTCGCGCTCAACGCCGTCATTCTGGGCGCGGCACTGGCCTTCGGCGCCGCCGCATTCGGCGACCTCAGGGCCTGGATGCTGTCGGATTGGCTCGATGTGGCCGTGGTGCGGGCGATCCTCTGGATCCTGTTCGCGATCGGGGCGGCCTTGGTCGGCTTCTATGCCTTCACGCTGCTGGCCAACGTGATCGCGGCCCCGTTCAACGGCTGGCTCGCCGCCCGTGTCGAGCGCGATCTGCGCGGCGGTGAGGGCCGCGAGGGCCTCGCCCGCGGCGCCTTGTCCGAGGCGATCGCAGCGATCGCCGCGGAATTGCGCAAGCTGGCCTATCT
>CAYTWS010000141.1:0-5162 GCA_964442145.1 uncultured Ectothiorhodospiraceae bacterium
ATCCGCGACGGCACCCTGCGCCCGGGCGACCGCGCGCCCTCGCTGCGCCGCCTGCGCCGGCAATTCGACGTCAGCATGGCCACCGCGACGCGTGCGTATGAGCGCCTGGAGCAGGCGGGTTGGCTGGAGGCGCACCCGCAGTCGGGGTTCTACGTGCGCCGCGCGCCCGGCTCTGCCCTGGCGCCACCGGCGCGAGGCCACATCGGCGGCCACGCCGAGCGCGTCGACACCGCGGCGCTGGCGCGCGAGCTGGTCCCGGCCGATGGCATCGAGCCCGACGCGGTGACACTGTCGCTGGCCTTGCCCGACCATTCGCTGCTGCCAACGAAGGCGCTGCAGCGCTCGATGACGCGGGTGGCGCGCACCGACATGGCGGCGACGACCCGCTACGCGTTCGCCCCGGGGGTCGAGGCATTGCGCCGCCCCATCGCCTACCGCGCGCTCGAGGCGGGCTGCCGCGTCCACCCCGACGATGTGCTGATCACCTCGGGCTGCGCCGAGGCCTTGACGGTCGCGCTCCACGCGACCACGCGCCCCGGCGCCACCGTCGCGGTCGAGTCGCCCACGTTCTTCAACTTCCTGGCGCTGCTGGAGACCCTCGATCGCCGCGT
Organism: uncultured Ectothiorhodospiraceae bacterium; assembly: GCA_964442145.1. Taxonomy (GTDB): domain Bacteria; phylum Pseudomonadota; class Gammaproteobacteria; order XJ16; family Halofilaceae; genus Halofilum. The sequence continues at coordinate 612 of CAYTWS010000141.1, forward strand.
GCTCGAGGTGCCCACCGATCCGCAGGCGGGCATCGACCTGGACGCGCTCGAGGGTCACCTGGCCGCGGCGACGGTGGACGCCGTGCTCGTCACGCCGAACTTCAGCAATCCCATCGGCAGCTGCATGCCCGCATCGGGCAAGCGCCACCTCGCCGAGCTCGCCGCACGCTTCGCCGTGCCCGTGATCGAGGACGACATCTACGGCGAGCTTTTCTTCGGCGGGCAACGGCCCACGCACGTGCGGGCGTTCGACGACTCGGGCCAAGTCCTGACGGCGTCGTCGTTCTCCAAGACGATCGCACCCGGCTACCGCGTGGGCTGGCTCCTGCCGGGCGCATACCGCGAGGCCGCCTCGGCCGCCAAGCAAGCCCTGTCCGTCGCCACGGCGACGCTGCCGCAGCTCGCGATCGCCGATTTCCTCGAATCGGGCGGTTTCGAGCGCCATCTGCGCCACCTGCGGCGCCAGTACCGCGATCAAGTCGAGCGTATGCGCGACGCCATCGCGCGGGCCCTGCCGCCCGGCACCCGGGCGACGGCCCCGGAGGGCGGCTTTTTGCTCTGGGTCGAGCTGCCCGACGGCCTCGACGGCCTGGCGCTCTACCACGAGGCCCTGCGCGCCGGCGTGCGCATCGCCCCCGGCCGGCTGTTCTCGACCGCCGGCGAATACGATCGCTGCATCCGGATCTCGTGCGGGCTGCCCTGGGACGATACGGTCGAGGCCGCGATCCGGCGCCTCGGTGACGCCGCGCACCGCCTGGCGCACGATCACTCGCGCCAGAACGGCTTGCACGCCTCGTAGACCGCATCCTCCCAGCGCAGGCGGACATCGCGGCGCTCGCGCGCCGCCAGCGCGGCGAGCTCGCGGCGCATCCGCGCCCGCCGGCGCCAGCGCCGCCATACCGCGGCCACATGAAGGGGCCAGTTGCCGGCCGTCATCGCTGCCTCGCCTCCGATTGCTGCCTCGAGTGACAGCCTAGAGGCAGCGAGGTGACCGAAACAGAAACAGCCGCTCGGGAATACGACCGGTACAGTTGCTGCCGGCCGCATGGGCGGATGGCCTCGCTTCAGGCGCCGAAGCGCTGGGGCGCGACGCCGTCGAGGGGCAGCGACGGGGCCTCGCCGGCGACCGCCTCGGCGACGAGGCGGCTCACGCCGGTCGCCAATGTCCAGCCCAGATGGCCGGCCCCCGTGTTGAGGAACAGGTTGGGTATCCGTGTGGCGCCGAGGATGGGTGCCCCGTCGGCACTGACGGGGCGCAGGCACGCCCAGGTGCTCGCCGCGCTGCGGTCGACGGCTTGGTCGACCTCGGGCACGTTCGCCAATGCGTGGCTCATCACGCGCTCGGCCGCCGCGGGGTCGATGTCGCGGTCCATGCCCGCGAATTCGGCGACACCGGCGACCCGTAACCGCTGGCCCAGCCGCGCCATCACGACCTGGCGGGCGTCGTCGATGAGCGCGACCCGCGGCGCCTCGGCGCCCGGCGCGAGCGCCAGCGTGGCCGAGTAGCCCTTGACGGGTTCGATGGGCAGGCGCAGGCCCAGCGGCCGTGCCAGCGCGGGGGCATCGACGCCATTGGCGAGGATGTAGCGGTCGCCGCGGACAACGCCGCCGTCGGTGGTCACGCCCGTGACGCCGTCGGCGCCGCCGGCGAGGCCGTGGACCGTCTCGCCCAGGCGCAGCTCGCCGCCGCGCTCGGCGACGGCGCGCCCGAGCGCGCGGGTGAACTCGGCGGCATCGCCGGTCGCGTCGTCGACGAAGTGGATGCCGCCGGCGAGCTCACCGCGCACCGCCGCCAGCGCGGGCTCGAGCGCGGCCACGCCGTCGGTGTCCAGAAAGCGCGCGCGCACGCCCAGGGGCTCGATGTGGCGCGCGGCCTCACGCCCGTGGGCGAAGCGCTCGGCGTCGCGGAAGATCTTGAGCGTGCCGTGATGGGCAGCGTCGAAGGCGATGCCGGTCGCTCGGGCGAGCTCCTGGGTCAGGCCGCGCGACCAGACGGCCAAGCGCGTGTTGATCTCGGTCACGGCCTCGCGGCGCGCGCGGCGACAGTGCCACAAAAAGCGCAGCCCCCAGCCCGTCATGCGCGGCAAACGGCCCGGGTGCAGGCGCAGGGCGCTGTCGCGGCGCACCAGCGAGCGCGCCAGCTGCGCCACCGCCGCCGGGTTGTTCCAGGGCTCGGCGTGGCCGGCGTGCAGGATGCCGCCGTTGGCGTGGCTGCCCTCGGCGGCCAGCTCGTGCCGACGGTCCACGATGGTCACGGCGTGGCCCGCCTCGGCCGTGGTCACCCCCACCAAGCCGCCGCCGACGATCACGACTCGCACGCGTACCCCCTCGTCTCGCTGCGGTATCGCGGTGGTTTGCTCTAGCTCGCCGTCTCGAGGCGCGTGTAGACCTCGGCCTCGTAGACCTTCGGGTTGTGCCGGCGGGCGAGGCCGGCGGCGGTGTTGTCGGCGTTGTTGCGCGCCGCCGGATCGGCGCCGGCGTCGAGCAGGGCCGCCACCATCCACGGGTTGTCGGTGTGCTGGGCCGCGATCATCAGGGGCGTGTCGCCCGTGTCGGTGCGCGCGTCCACAGTAGCACCCGCGGTAACCAGCGCCTGCACGACGGCCGGGTTGGCGTTGTCCTGCGCCGCGTAGGCGAGCGGGCTCCAGCCCGCGCGGTCGCGCGCATCGACGTCGGCGCCCGCGTCGGCCAATGCCTGGATCACCGCGGGCGCGGCGTTGTGCTGCGCCGCCGCCATCAAGACGGTCCAACCCTGATCGTTGGCCGCGTGGACGTCGGCACCGGCGGCCACCAGTACATCGATCATGCCGGGCGTGTCGCTGTACTGCGCCGCCAGCAGCAACGATGTCGCGCCATCGGCCGCGTGGACGTCGACGGTCGCGCCCGCCTCGATGAGGGCCGCGGCCACGGCCGGATTGGGATTGTCCTGGGCCGCGAGCATCAACGGCGTCGCCGCACGCCCCTCCAGACGCGCCGATACATCCGCCCCGGCGTCGATCAGGCGTGCCGTGATCGCCGCGCGCCCGTTGTGTTGCGCGGCGAGCATCAGGGGCGTCCAACCGCCCGGCGCCTCGGCATCGACCGTCGCGCCCGCGGCGAGCAGGGCGTCGACGACCCCCGGACGCTGGCTCAACGAGGCGGCCACCATCAACGGGGTCGCCCCCTTGCCATTGCGCGCATCGACCGGCGCGCCGCCGGCGAGGGCCGCCTCGACGGCGTCGGCGTCGCCCGCGCCCACGGCCTCGAACAAGGCGCCGGCCGAGTCGGCCTGCGCCGCCGAGGCCAGCATGAGCGCCCAGCCGCCCAACAGCGCGCGCAAAATGGGGCGTGGGGTGGTGCGCATGGCTTCGCTCCGTGGCTCGTTCGATCGCCGGCACGACAGGATAGCAGGCTGGCCGCGCCCGCCCACCGCCGCACCAGCGGCCGCCTACTCGGCCACGGCCGCGCCGGTCACCGGCGTGGCCTCGTTGCCCCAACTGCGGCGGATATAGGTCGTGACCGCGGCGACCTCGCGATCGCTCAGTTGCGGGAACGGGGGCATGCCGAAGGGATACGGGTGGCCTTCGGTGGCCGCGGGATAGCCGCCATCGCGGATCATGCGGATGACGTTGGTCGGATCGGCCAGCGTCACCGCGCGATTGCCCGCGAGCGCGGCGGCGCCCTCGCTGCCCTGGCCCGCCTCACCATGACAGTCGGCACAATGGGCACCGTAGAGGCGCTCGCCCACCGCCATCTGGCGCTCCAGCGCGGCCTCGCTCGGGCGGATCGGCGCCCGATGCCCGGTGATCTCGGTGTCGGGCAAGGCCCGCAGATAGGTCGCCATGGCACGCGCATCGTCGGTGGACAGATGCCGCAGGCTGTCGAAGACGACGCCCGCCATGGGGCCGAGCATGGTGCGATCCTCGACGCTGCCGCTGCGCAGGAGACGCGCCCCGCGCTCGACCGACAGCCCCTGCAGACCCGCCTCCGCGCTACTGTGCAGCGACGGCGCGTACCAGCCCTCGACGCGGCCGCCCGGCGCACTCGCGGCCCCACGCGTGGCACCGAGCCAGTTGCGCTGCTTGTGGCAGCCGCTGCAGTGGCCCAGGCCCTCGACGAGGTAACGCCCGCGCGCCCAGTCGGCACCGTCGCCATCGGCCGGCTCGAGCCCACCCGGATCGAAAAAGGCCCATTGCCACACGTGCAGCAACGAGCGGATGCCGAACGGGAAATCCAGCGCGTGCGGCTCGGTCTCGCGCGCGACCGCCTCGGTCGATTGGAGGTAGGCGTAGAGGGCGTCGACGTCGTCGGGGCGGGCGTGGGTGAAGCTGGGGTACGGGCACGCTGGGTACAGCGGCGCGCCGTCGGCGCGGCGCCCGCCCAGCAGGGCCGCGCGCAAGGCCTCGCGCGACCAATCGCCGATGCCGGTTTCGGGATCGGCCGTGATGTTGGGTGTGACGAACTCACCGAAGTCGGTCTCGAGGCGCCGCCCGCCGGCCAGGTGCTCGCCGCCGGGGCGCGTGTGGCAGCCACTGCAATTGGCGACCCGCGCCAAGTAGGCCCCGCGCTCGG
>CAYTWS010000142.1:0-5147 GCA_964442145.1 uncultured Ectothiorhodospiraceae bacterium
AGCTGCTGCTGTCCCAGCCGGTGACGGTGACCGAGGCGGTGGTGGCGATGTTCCTCGCCTCGTGGGTTTTCGCGGGGCTCGCGGTCGCGCTGACCGCGCCCATGTGGTGGACGGTCAACTACCTGGGCGCGCCCGACAACGGCGTCATCGCCGCCAGCTATCTCGGCAGCGCCCTCGTCGCCGGCGCGTTCCTGGCGATCGGCGGGCTGGCATCGGCGCTCACGGGCAGTCAGGTGATCGCCTTCGTGCTCGGTTTCCTCGTCTGCATCGTGTTCCTGCTGGCGGGCTATCCCGTGGTGCTCGACGCCTTCGGCGGTTGGGCGCCGACGACGCTCGTCGACGCGGTCGCGGCCCTGTCGATCCAGAGCCATTTCGACTCCATCCGCCGCGGCGTCGTCGAGCTGCGTGACATGATCTATTTCGCCGGCCTGATCGCGCTGTTCGTGTTCGCGACGGTCGTCGCCGTCGAGACGAACAAGGCCGAATGAGGGCGGCGGCGACACCCCGGGGTCGCTGGCGCAGTGCGGCGGCGCTCGCCTTGGCCGCGCTGCTGTTCGTCTGCGTCGTGCTGCTCGCGCGGACGCAGCTTCGCGGCGTGCGTCTCGATCTCACCGCCGATCGTCTGTTCACCATCTCGCCGGAGACGCGCGCGGTGCTCGCCGACGTCGACGAGCCAGTCACGCTGACGTTGTACTTCTCGCGCGACGCCGCCCGCGGCGTGCCCCACGTGCGCCAGTACGCCCAGCGCGTCGAGGAGCTGCTGCGCACCTACGCCGCCGCCAGCGGCGGGCAGGTGCGCGTGCGCACGGTCGACCCGCAGCCGCTGACCCAGTGGCGCGACCGCGCGGTTGAGCACGGCCTCCAGCCCGTGCCCGCGAGCGCGAGCGACCGCAAGATCTATCTCGGGCTCGTCGCGACCGACCGGGCCGACGGCGTCGAGGTCATCGAATTCCTCGACCCCCAGCGCGAGCGCTTCCTCGAATACGAGATCACGCGCGCGCTCTGGTCGCTGGCGACGCGCGAGCGCCCCGTGGTTGGGCTGGTCTCGACGCGCGACATGACCGAGTCGTTGAGCCTGTCGACGGGCCGGCGCAACCCGCCCTGGGCCGTGCTCGATCGCCTGCGCGAGGTCGCCGAGGTCCGCGAGCTGGAGCCGCCGCTGACCTCGATCGATCGCGCGATCGATGTGCTCATGCTCGTCCACCCGAACGGCTTCGACACGGCCACCCTCTACGCCATCGACCAGTACTTGACCCACGGCGGCCGCGCCGCGGTGTTCTGGGACCCGGTTGTGGGCACGGGCACACCGCGTCACGACACGGGCGATGCCCGCTCCTCGGAGCTGGGGCCGCTTCTGGACGCCTGGGGGGTCGATGTCTCGAGCGCCGCGCTCGCCGATCCGCGCCACGGCCTGGTGGTCAGCCGCGGGGAGGGATATGAGCGCTCGGTGCACCCCGGGCTCATCGGGATCGCCGCGGACGGCTTGGCCGAGCGCGATGTCATCACCGCGGGTGTCGATCGCATCGTGGTGGGCTCGCCCGGGGTGATCCGGTCCGCGGGCGAGGGCGGTCTGCGCGTCACGCCGATCGTGCAAACGGCCGAGTCGGCCGGCTTGGTGCCGGCCCAGCGTTTCGCCCGGACCGACGATCCGCGCGCCCTGGCACAAGGGCTGGAGCCGTTGGGCGAGGCCGCGACCGTGGCCGCGCGCCTCGAGGGCGAGCTGCGCTCGGCTTGGCCCGCGGGGCCGCCGGAGGGCGCCGAGCCCCCGAGCGCCGGCCATCGCGCGGCGGCCGAGCAACCGGGGCGGTTGGTGCTGTTCGCCGATACCGATCTCCTCGGTGACCGCCTCTGGGTTCAGGAGCGCCGCCAAGGCGAGCGTACGCTGCGCCAGGCGTGGGCGGGCAATGGCGATCTCGTGGCGAACACGGTCTCCAACCTCGCGGGCTCCGACGCGCTCATCCGCCTGCGGGGCAAGGGCACCTCGGCGCGCCCGTTCACGCGCGTGCGCGCGCTCGAGCGCGCCGCGGCCAACCGCCTCGGCGACGAGCGCCGTGCGGTCCGCGAGGAGCTCGAGTCGGTGCAGCAGCGCCTGCAGCAGATGCGTAGCGGCGACGCCGAGGCCGGCGGCGTCGTCCTGGATGCCGAGCAGCGCCGCGAGCTCGCGCGCCTGCGTGAGCGCCGTGCGAGCCTGCGCGCCGAGCTGCGCGAGCTCCAACAACGAGTACAGGCCGAGGTCGATGCGCTGGGCGCGCGCTTGAAGCTCCTCAACATCGTGGCGATGCCGGCGCTGGTGGTGCTCGCCGGTTTGGTTGTCCATGCCTGGCGTCGTCGGCGCCGGCGGGCGGTGCCGTGAGCGCGCGGGCGATCGGCGTGTTGGCGTTGCTGGCCGCCTCGGCGGTCGTCGCCGTCATCCTCGCCGGGGGCTCGAACGAACGGCGCAACAGCAGCGAGGCGCTGGGCGAGCCGTTTCTGCCGGGCCTGGCCGAGCGCCTCGATGGCCTCACGGCGGTGCGTGCGGTGCGCGGCGGGGGCGAGCTCATCGCGCGCGTCGCGCGTCGCCGCGAGGGCTGGGTCGTCACCAACCGCTGGGGCTATCCGGCCGACACGGCGACCGTGCGTGGGCTGCTCGACGAGTTGGTGGCGGCGCGCCGGGTGGCGCCCAAGGCCGATGACGCAGCCGGTCATGGCGAGCTCGGGGTTGGGCCCATCGCCTCGGCCGGCGAGCGCACCGTGGCGGTCACGCTCGAGGGGGTGGGCGAGGGGCTCGCCGTGGTGCTGGGCGAGGCAGCGGCCGGCGATGTCGCCGGGCGCTACGTGCGCCGGGTGGATGCGCAACGGGCATGGCAGGTCGAGCCCGCGATCGAGCGCCCCGACCGGATCGCCGACTGGCTCGACGAGCGCCTCGTCGACATCGGTGCCGAGTCGATCGTGCAGGTCGCCATCGATCCGGTCGATGGCGAGCCCGTGCACGTGCGCCGCAGCGAGGGCGCGCTCGTGCTGGAGCGCCCGGCCGGGCGCGCGCCGCTGTCGGCGACGACTGCGCGGTCGCTGGCCCGCGTGGTTGCCGATCTGCGCTTGACCGATGTACGCCCCGCGGCCGACGCGCCCGCGTGGCCGCGGCTGGCGACGGCGCGCTACCGCACGGCAGCGGGTCTGGTGATCCGGCTGCAGACCTACGCCCCGCGCCGCGGCGCTGAGCGCCACCTCGTGCGGCTGCAGGCGCACGTCGACACCGAGGTATCCGAGCGGGTCCGGGAGCGCGCGGCGCGCCTCAACGAGCGCTGGTCCGGCTGGGTGTACACTATTCCCGAATACAAGCTCACCAACGCCACCCGGACCCTGGAGGCGGTCCTCAGATAGCTCGTCACCGAGTGGGCCGTTTGGCACACCCCCTCGGCGCACGCTGCCCTCCAGTGCCGACGCCTCGCCCGCCGGCCATGTGTGTGCCGGCGTTGGTGCCCTGAGCCCGAGGGCGACGGGGTCGTCCGGCGACCCGCGCCGTGTCTCTCCGCGGAGGCTGATTTCGCCGCAATGAGCGGATCTTGGTGGCAGCGAGAGCGCATGCCCGAGCGCCTGCTCGTCGCGTCGGCGCTCGTCGCCGGCGCGGCGCTGGCGTTCCTAGCGGCGCCGGGATCGGGCCTGTGGGTTCGCCCGACCGTGGGCGCTTCGGTCATCCTGGCCATGGGGGCATTGCTGGGTGCCCAGCGCGGCTTCGGGTGGATCACGCCCGCACTCGCGCTCGTAGCGGCGGGGCTCGCAGCGACGGCCCTGCCGTACAGCGAGGCGGTGCGCTCGGGCTTCGCCCTCGTCACCGCAGTCAACCCCGGCTCCGACCACGCCGTGGTCGCCCTGGCGTCGCTTTTGGCCGCTGTCGCCGCCCTGGCCCTGGTGTGGCTGCCGCGGCGGACCTGGCGTGTCACAACGGTGGTGGCGCTGGGGGCTGCGATCGTCGCCCTGGCGGTGGCCGCCGGTTTCAGTGGTTTACTCTCGCATCCCGCGCTCGGTACGCACGGGCCGGGGACAGCATCGGTGATTCGAGCCGCCCTGGTGCTAACGCTCGCTGCGGGCGTGCTCGCCACGGGGCAAGCGGGCTCGCTCGGGGGGCGTCGCGGCACGGGGCGTTGGGGGTTCGTCGTCGCCGCCGTGGTCGCGACGGCGGGCCCCATGGGTTTGGCACAGTGGCTGCACCGCCAAGAGGTCGCGCGCGTGCAGGGCGTGACCGCCGACAAGCTGACCCGCGTCGAGAACCAGCTACGAGTCCGAGTCGATGCCACGGTGCTCTCGCTCAACCGCATGGCGCGCTCATGGGTCTGGCGGGGTCGGCCGTCGCGCAACGAGTGGAAGACCGACGCGTGGCTTTTCGTGGAGCATCACGGAGAGGTACGGGCCGTCGCCTGGGTCGACCCCGATCTGCGGGTGCGCTGGCTGGTGCCGCTGTCGGGCACGCAAGGTTTTATGGGGCGTGAGCTCGGGGACGAGCCGGCGCACCGGGCGGTATTGGAGCGGGCCTTGCGCGCCCAACGCCCCACGATGAGCCCGGTGAATGCGCTCATGGGCGACGGCGAGGGGTTCTTCGTCGCGGTGTCGATCGACGAGGGCAGGGATTCGGACGGATTCATCGTCGGCTTCTACGAGCTCGTGCCGCTGTTGGCCGGGGTGCGCCAAACGGTCGCCGAGGACTACGTGGTCGAGCTCGTGGACTACGGAGCGACGGCGTATCGCTCGGCCAATGCGGCGCGCGGCGCGCAGGCGATCTGGCAGGCGCAGCGCCCGGTCGAGCTCTACGGCCACACATGGACGCTGCGCATGACACCGACGCAGGCCGCGGTGCGGGCGCGGCTGACGTGGCTGCCCGAGAGCGCCTTGGTGCTGGGCCTGGCATTGTCCGTGTTGATCGGCGTGGCCGTACACCAAAGCCAAACGGCGCGGGCAACGGCGGCGCGGCTGACGGGCGAGGTCCGGCGGCGTGCCCGGGTGGAGGCGGCGCTGCGGCGCTCGCAGGAGGATCTGGAGCGCCGCGTCGCCGAGCGCACGGCCGATCTCGAGGACAAGCAGCGCGAGCTGGCGGCGATCAATACCCGCCTCGAGGCGCTGGCGACCACCGACGATCTCACCGGGCTGTGCAATCGACGCCGCTTCCTCGAGGT
>CAYTWS010000143.1:0-2731 GCA_964442145.1 uncultured Ectothiorhodospiraceae bacterium
GGCCCGCGGGCATCGATCGCACGCTCGGTCATCCGCCCCAGATTGAGCGCGACCTGGCGAGCACGCCGGCGTGGTGAGACATCCAGGGCTCGACGGGTCGCCGCGTCGACGACGCCGTCGGGCTCGAGCCCATGGCGCGCCTGGAAGGCCTCGAGCGCGCGCACGAGCGGGCCCCAGTAGACCTCGCGCGGACGCTTCGCGGCCCGCGCACTCACATCGCCGGTCGCCGCCAACCGCTTGTGCAACGCCGGCACCCGCGGATCGCGATCGCCGGGCTCGATCGGCGGCCCCGCGCCCAGCGTCGGCCAGCCGCCGTGATCGGCGATCCATCGGTAACGCGCCCGCGCCACCTGCATGGCGGCTGTGGTCCGAGGGGGAGGCGAGGCCGCATCCGCTCGGCCCAGGCCGTCCGCGGTGGCATCCACCCCAGCCTGCAGCCCATTGGCGGCGCCGGCGGCGAGCGCGGCGAGATGATCGTCCGCATCCACGTCCGAGCCGGTCTGGTGTTCGCGTAGCGCCAGATACGCATCCGTTAGCATGATCTCCAGGTCACCCCCGGAGCCATCGCCATTTCCCTTGGCGAGCGCTCGCTCCAGGCATACCGTCGTCACAGCCTCGCCAGTTCGCGCGAGCAGGCGTACCAAGCCCCGCCCCGCCCGTGTCATGCCGCCATCCGTCAGCCAGATGCGGTCCACCTGCGCCTGGTCATACAACGAGTGAATAGCCGCTGCCCGCGTAGGGTCGTCGGCGCGGCAGGGATCGCCCCATGAGTGGCTCGGCTCGGCGTTGACCATGGCCACCGCGAGGGTAAAGAGGGCACAACCCAAAGAGGCGGCCCAGGCGTAGCGCGTGGCTTGGCGTGGCTGCGACACCTGGGACCTCATCCGGCCTCCTTCGCGATGTGTTGTTTCGTCGGACCACCGGATCGACACGCGGCCGATCTGTGCAATCCCAGTGGCGATGCGTCCATTGCAGCGTCCCTAGTCTCGGCGAACGGCGGCGGTTGGATCCAGAGTCACGCGGCATTCTGCACTCGAGCAGATCAAGACGGAGGCCAACAAGGCGGAAATGCCCTATCGGTCGCTGATCCAGGCACGGCTCGCCGCAGTCATCGAGCGAGCTCGAGGGTAAAAGGCGCTGCCGACATTGAGGCCACCCGCCGCGCCACCGTTACTCGCCCGTACTACAGCTGTCGTGTACCCCTCAAGCGCAAGCGAGAGCTCGAACGAGCCCGTGTGGGGTGCTGGTCGCCCGTCTGCCAAGCGCGCGTTTGGGCCTTTCAGCCCGGCGGCGGGTGGGGGAAGACGTGCGCGAGCAGCGGGGTCGCGCGGACGTAGAGCGTCTGCTCGAGCGGGCTCGGTGGGGTAGCGCTCTCGCCGGCGAGCTCGACGAGGCCGAATAGGTGACCGAATCCGCTCAGCGTGCGCGAGCGCCACGCCAGGCGCACATGGCGCTCGGGATCGAGGCCGCTCGAGTCGGCGCCGGCCTCGTCGAGTGCCATCGGAAAGGCGCGCAGGAAGGTGTCCTCGTAGACGCTGGCCGAGCACCAGTCGCCGCCGTGAAGGTGAAGCAGGAAAAGGGTGAAGCCGAAGCTGTCGCGCACGATGGGCAGGTCGTCGAAGCCATCGCGGTAGGCCCAGTTGAATCGGCGTGTGTAGGCCGTGAACAAGCGTGTGTAGAGGCCCGCGCGATCATCGGCGTCGACGAGCTTCTCGGCGCGGCGCGTGAGGTAGAGGTAGCCCCGGGCCTTGCGCAGGAGGCCGGCGGCCTCGGCGGCGACGCGCACGTAGTGGAAAGCAGCCACGTCGCGCTCGGTACTGATGCTGCCGATCCGATCCGCGCGCCTTCGCCCATTATGGCGTAGCCATGCGTCGGCCGCCCTGACCAGCCTGAGCGGCAGATTGCCGCGCGCGGTGAGCTTGATGCCGCGCTCGCGCGCGGCCTCGGCGATGAGACCGAACAGCCCGACTGCCGGCGCCTCGAGGTCGCCGGGCAATCGCATCTCGAGACCGTCCAGCGGCGGCGAGTCGAACGGGTGATACAGCAGCGTGCGCATCTGCTGCGGCGACAGGCCGGCGAAGTCGTCGACCCCCATCCGGTTACGCTCGGCCATGAATTCGTCGAGGAAGGACTGGAGCTCGCCCGTGTCGGCGAACTCGTGCTCCTGCAGCCGCTGGGCGATCTCTTGGTTGATTCGGCGCGCAGGGTTGGGACGACCGGTTGGCCCGGCGCTGCCGCCCGCCGACGGGTCGTCGGCACCGTCGTCGCGCGCCGCGGGTGTACGCTGCTCGGCCCCATTCCAACGATCGCGGCCGGCCCAGTACGGGCATTGGGGGCACACCTCGCCCTCGGGGTAATCGACGCCCTCCTCGTGCGGGCAGCCGATGATACGGCCGCTCATGACGACACTCTTGGCCCCGTGCGTGCGGATGAACTGCAGGATCTGCTGGTTGGTCCGGTCGTCACGGCGGATGTCGCGCGTCTCGTTGAACCAGCGCTCGAGGGCCGCTGGCTCGGCACCCTCGTCGGGCAAAACGGCGACGGCCGCTTTCGTGGCCCGGTGCGCATCCGGGCCGTAGTAGGCCACCGTGGCAACCGGATAGCCCTGGAAGCCGCGCCTAGCCTTCTTCCGCAACGCCTTGATGTTGCGCTCGTCGAGTGTCATCGGGTATCCCTGTTGCGGGCTCTCCTGTGGGCGGTTTCGAGCCGCGATGGTCGGGCGAAAATAGGG
>CAYTWS010000143.1:2831-5138 GCA_964442145.1 uncultured Ectothiorhodospiraceae bacterium
CGCCTCGATTCGGGCGACGACCGTGAGCCATTCCTCGACGTCCATCGCCAAGACCAGGCGGCCTTTCTCGACGAGCATGGCGATCTCCCAAGCGGAAATCGACGACACCATGAGCCGACCGCCATCTCGCTCCGCGTCGATGGCCGCTCGCGCCTACGTCGCCAGCGCTTGTCAATGAACCCGGACGACAGCGGGGGCCGGGCCCCATGTCCGGACGTGTCTCATTTGAATCGTGTGCATCCACGACGGCCCCGCTCGGCACAACCGTGCTCGGCTCACGGCAGGATGAAATACAGCACGAGCGGGGTAGTCACGAGCGCAGCCGCGTTGCCCATCACGACGATCGAGGCGACCTCCTGCGGTCCGCGGGCGTCGTGCTCGGCGAGGATGTAGTTCAGCACGGCAGGCGGCAGGACCCCGAACAGCCACAGGATGCCGGACTCGGTGCCGGTCAGCCCCGAGGCGGCGATGAAGGCCCAGGCGACGGCCAGGCCGGTCGACGGGCACAGCACCGCACCGATCACCCCCACCCGCCACTGCGACGTGTCGACATCGGTGAGGCGTACGCCGAGTGCGATCAGCATCAGCGGAATCGAGACATCCGCCATCATCTCGACCGCGGGGCGGATCAGCGCCGGTGCCTGCCAGCCACCGAAGTGGGCCCACAGACCCACGAGCGTCGCCAGCACGATCGGGTTTCTGACGAGCTCGGCCAAGGACGCCCGCCCGCGCAACAACAGCACGCCCAGGGTGAAATGCAGGGTCATCGACACCACAAACAACACGACGGCGATGGCGAGGCCCGTGTCGCCGAACGCCAGCGCGGCCAGCGGCAGCCCGAGGTTGCCGGCGTTTTTGAACATCATCGGCGGCACCACGGTGCGCACCGGCAACCCGCCCGCACGGGCGAGCGGCCACGCCAGCAGCCCGCTGCCGAGCACGACCGCAGCCGCTCCCAGCGCCGGGGTCAGCAGCGCCGAGGTCGCGGGCAGTTTCTCGGAGAGCACGAAGAACAACAGTGCCGGCACAAACAGGTGGACGTTGAGCCGGTTGGCCACGGCCATGTCGCTGGCGCGGAACAACGCATACAGGTAGCCGGCCAGGATGACGGCAAACACCGGTACCACGACTTCCAGAACCTGCCACACGGTATCGTCCCCGTGGCCGATCGAGGGCGTTCGCAGGATACCGGCAGCTCCGCTGACCGGCCACCACCGGGACGGCAAGCCGGCCGGCGCTTCACGTACGCCGCTCGCATAGGCACTCTTCCGAGATCCACGCCCGAGCCACTGGAGTCCGCATGCGGCTGCTGTGCATCGCCGATATCCACCTGGGCCGCCAGCCGGCGCGCCTGCCCGCCGCCGTGGGCGAGCGCGTGGGTGCGCGGGCGCTGGGGCCGGCCGGGGCCTGGGAGCGGGCGGTCGCGTACGCGCTCGAGCAGCGCGTGGATGCGGTGCTGCTCGCCGGCGACGTGGTCGAGCAGGCCGACGACTTCCACGAGGCGTTCGTCGATCTGCGCGCGGGCGTCGAGCGCCTGACCCGTGCGGGCATCCGGGTGGTCGGGGTGACGGGCAACCACGACGTCTACGTGCTGCCCCGGCTGACCGAGACCATGCCCGACTTCGAGCTGCTCGGTGCGGGCGGGACTTGGGGGGCCGCCGATATCGAGGGCGTCGATGGCACCGGCGTGCGTGTTGTGGGCTGGTCGTTCCCCGAGGCCCGCGTGCGCACGAGCCCCCTCGCCGCCGGCCTGCCCGAGCGCGGCGCGCGGCCGACCGTCGGCCTGTTGCACTGCGACCGCGATCAGCCGCGCAGCCACTACGCGCCCGTGCGCAGCAGCGAGCTGCGGGAGGCGCCGGTCGACGCCTGGCTGCTCGGCCACATCCACCGGCCCGACGATCTCACCGGCGAGCGGCCGAGCGGGTATCTGGGCTCGCTGACGGGGCTCGATCCGGGTGAGTCCGGTGCGCACGGGCCGTGGCTGGTGACCGTCGGCGGCGACGGCCGCATCGACGCGGAACAGGTGCCGCTGGCGCCGCTGCGGTGGACCGAGCTGGAAGTGCGGGTCGACGACCTGACCGTAGCCGAGGAGGTCCACCAGCGCATCGTGGCCGCCATCGACGGCTTGCACGCCCGGATCGCCGAGCAGGCGCACCAGCCCGTGGCGGTCGGCTGCCGGCTGCGGCTGACCGGGCGGACGACATTGCGCCGGGCGATCGAGCGCACGCTGTCGGCCGGCGACCCGATGGCAACCCCCGGCGAGCGCGACCGTATCGTCTACTTCGTCCACGACTGGGTCCTCGATCT
>CAYTWS010000144.1:0-5112 GCA_964442145.1 uncultured Ectothiorhodospiraceae bacterium
GGTATCGAGCCCGGCCCCGGGGGGTGTGACCCCGCCCAAGCCCCAGTGCTGCGCCGTGTCGAGCACCGCGATCATGTCGAGATAGAGGGCGAACGTCTCGGCGAAGTCCTCCCACGGGTGCATCGTCGCGTAGGCCGAGACACAGCGCTCGGGCCAGTCGGGTGCCGGGCCCTCGTCGTAGTAGCGCTTGAGGGCGTCGCCGTAGGGCGGGTCGTCGTGGTCACCGAAAAGGGCGCGGAACGCGGGCTCGCAGCGCCCACGCACCAGTAGCTCCCAATAATAGTGGCCGATCTCGTGGCGGAAGTGGCCGATCAGCGTCCGATGGGCCTCTTTCATGGCGACCCGGCGGCGCTCGCGCTCGGCGTCGTCGGCCTCATCGAGATTGATCGTGATGCGCCCGCGTGCGTGGCCGGTGAACACGCGCTCGACCGGGCTCATGGTGTGCCACGCCTCGCGGTCACGCACGAGCTCGGCCTTGAAGTCGAACTCCAGGGGCGGGTCGAAGCCGTCGTCGGCGGTGCCGTAGGGCAGCCCGAGTAGATCGAGGCCGTAGAACAAGCGCCGCTTGGCGGCCTCGATTCGGGCCCACTTGTCGTGGTTGCCGGCGATCGCGACGTCCGGGATGGTGTTGTTGTGGCGGCAGGCGGTACAAAAGGGGCGGTCACCCGCCGCCACTGCATCGACCATGCGATTGCAAACGCCGTGCTCGCTGTAGTTCCAGCAGGGCACGAGGGCGTCGCCGCAGTCGCTACCGGTGCAGTACCAGCGCCCGTCGTCGCCGGCATCCAGGCCTCGAACGGCCTGACAGCGCGGACACCAGCCCGTCTTGCGGCGGCAGTGCAGACACTGGGTATTGTCGAAGAACAGGCGCTGGCCACAAGTACAGGTGAAGGTGCGCATGCAGGGATCGAGCCCTCGAATCGAACGCGGGCTATTTTGTCACAGATCCAATCCGAGCCGGGCGAAAGCGCACTCGCGTGCTATTGGCTCACGCCCGGTTCACGAGCGCCCGGGGCGTTGCGGATCGGTCGCGCTCTCGCGCAAGCCGCGGGCGAATGCCGCCAGCTCCGACATCGAGGTCGCGCAGTACACTCCGGCGACAGCCGGCTGAGCCCGCTGGAGGGCGCAGGGGCCACCCACGACCACGCTGGCCTCGCTGCCGGCGCGGGCTAGCTCGGTCAAGAGCTCGTTGACCGATGCCTCCGCCGCCTCGGTTGAGCGATTGACCGACAAGGCGAGCCAGACGAGCTGGGCTTCGCACTCGGCCGCGGCACGTGCCAGCACGGCCAGCGGTGTGAACGCCCCCAGATTGATCTCGGACCATCCCTCGCAAGCGAGCACCGTGGCGGCCATCAGCGAGGGCAGGACATAGGGGTCGTCCTCGGGCGCGCCGCCGACGGCGACCGCGCCTTCGTCATTCGCCGCCACGAGGCTGCGGATCCGGTTGAGCGTCTGGTTGCAGATGTCGGAGGCGCGATGCTCGTAGAAAATCCCCTCCGGGCTGTGCTCCCACAGCTCGCCAAGGCGCGCCATCGCCGGTGCGATCACGTCGTCGACGACCTGCTCCAGCGCCATGCCCTCGAGATACAGATTCAGAGCGATCCCGCGGGCTTGCTCGGCGCGGCCCTCGACCAAGGCCAGGTAGAACTGCTCGGCTGGGTCCTCGACCGCCATGGACCGGTCGATCCGGCCGATGTCGTCCAGGCCGAGCAGGTCGGGGCGCTGCACCGCGAAGCCGGAGTCACGGATGAAGCGGACCGCCTCTTCCAGGTGGATGCGGCGGTGGCCGCCGGCTGTGCGCGCGACATGGAGTCGCCCGCTGTCCGCCCAGCGCTTGAGGGAGGATTCGCTCACACCGATCGCGGTGCCGAGCTCCTTCGGGGACAGGACAGTCTTCATGACCAGTGTGGGCTCGTTGCACGTTTTGAACGATATTATGCTGGGGCGATGCCTGGGTCAAACCGGTGCCCCGCTGACTCGTTCTCCGCCGGAGGACCGAACAACGCGACGGGATCGCGGCAGATCGGGGCGAGGGGCGATTCGATCGGGCAAGCGGCACCTGATCGAACGGGTTGGCGACTGGCCAGGTCGCCCTCGGGACCCCGGGGAGTGTCACCACGCTGGTAGCAAGGCTGGGGCGCGCTGAACGCCGCGCCCGAGTCCGCTCCACGGCGTTCCCGCCCGAGACCGAAGGCGACGCCAACGACCCGGTGGGTATCGACTTCCCGCCGGCCGGGCGCTCCCCCGAGCCGCTAGAGCCGCTGGCGTAGCTGCGCCTCGTAGTGGCTCTTGAGGCGCTGGGCGGCCACGGCGGCGTTGCGCATGAGCACGGCGGCGGTGACGGGACCCACGCCGCCCGGAACGGGTGTGATCCAACCGGCGGTCTCGTAGCAAGAGGCGTAGTCGCAGTCGCCCACGACACGCTCGTTGCCCGCGCTATCGCTGACTTGATTGATCCCGATGTCGATGACGATCGCGCCCGGCTTGATCATCTCGCCGGTGAGCAGATCGGGCTTGCCCACGGCGACGAATACGACGTCGGCGCGGCGCGAATGGAGCTGGACATCGCGCGTCATGTGGTGGCAGACGGTCACGGTCGCGCCCTCGGCCATCAGCAAGAACGCGATCGGCTTGCCGACGATCTCGGAGTGGCCGAGGACGGTGGCCTCCATGCCCTCGATCTGTGTGCCCGTGCGCCGCAGTAGCTCGATCGAGGCCATGGCGGTGCAGGGCGCAAGGTCGAGCTCGCGGTAGACGATATTGCCGATCGAGGCGGGGTGCATGCCCTCGACGTCCTTGAGCGGATCGATCGCCGCTTGCGCTTGCTTCTCCGAGATCCCGTGGGGCAAGGGCCGCTGCAAGATGATGCCGGTGACGCGGGGGTCGACGTTGAGCGCCCAGATGGCGGCGTGGAGCTCCTCTTGGGTGATCTCGGGACCGTAGTGGCGTGCCTCGAAGGCGATGCCGACGCGCTCGCACTTGCGGCGCTGATTGCGCACATAGAACGCGGCGGCTGGATTGTCGCCGACGCTGATCGAGATGAGCTTGGGATACCAGCCGGCGTTCTGGAGCCGGGCGACGTCGTGAGCAACGCCGTCGAGGATCTCCGTGGCGAGCTGGCGACCGTTGATGTCTTTGTCGTGCATCGGCGGGTCCGGGGGCGCGGCTTGAGCCAATGGCGCGATTGTAGCCGGACGGCGTGCCCGCGTCGCTAGTCCATCGGATATGCGCGCGTTCTCGTAGCGGCGTTGCCGTGACACCGCCGCGGCATCGCCGACAGGGCGTGCGGGCAGGCATGACGCATTTGTGAAATCGGAGGTCGCACTGCAACGGGCCCGCCGACAGGGTGGTCAATACACTGCCGCGGCTATTGTTGCGGTGGCCAGTGTTTCTGGCCGGGCTGGGTTGATGCCAACCCGGGGCCCGAGCCCTCGGGTTGGCGACACACCCCGATGCCCAGCCCGTGCAACGGCGGCCGCACCGCATGGCTCAAGTCGCCAGGCGGCGCGGCGCTGGGCCTCGCTCATCACCGCGTTTTTTCTCAGGCCGCAAGGCAGGTGCTTCATGAAGATACTGGTTCCCGTCAAGAGAGTCGTGGACGCCTACGTCAAGGTTCGCGTCAAGAGCGACAAGTCGGGCGTCGAGACGAATAACGTCAAGATGTCGATGAACCCGTTCGACGAGATCGCCGTCGAACAGGCCGTGCGCCTGAAAGAGGCGGGCGTGGCCAGCGAGGTGCTGGCGGTCACGTTGGGCCCGTCGCAGTCGGTGGAGCAGCTGCGCACGGCGCTGGCGATGGGCGTCGATCGCGCCATGCATATCGCCGCCGACGAGGGCCTGCAGCCGCTCGCGGTGGCCAAGGCGCTCAACAGCCTGGTCGGTGAGGAGCAGCCCGATCTCGTGCTCATGGGCAAGCAGGCGATCGACGACGACGCCGGTCAGGTGGGCCAGATGCTGTCGGCGCTACTGGGCTGGTCGCAGGGGACGTTCGTCTCGGGGATCGAGACGGGCGACGGCGAGCTCACGCTCACGCGTGAGGTCGACGGCGGTCTCGAGAAGATCAAGGTCAAGCTGCCGTCGGTGGTGACGGTGGATCTGCGCCTCAACGAGCCGCGCTATCCCAAGCTGCCCAACATCATGAAGGCCAAGAAGAAGCCGATCGAGGAGAAGTCGCTCGAGGACCTCGGGGTCGATCCGACGCCGCGCCTCGAATCGGTCAAGGTCGAGGAGCCGCCGGCGCGTGCGGGCGGCGTGAAGGTCAACAGCGTCGACGAGCTGGTCGACAAGCTCCGCAACGAAGCGAAGGTGATCTAATGAGCACCCTGGTCTACGCACAGCACGACAACAGCGAGCTCAAGTCGGCGACGCTGTCGGCGCTCGCCTGCGCGCAACAGCTCGACGAGGACATCGACGTCCTCGTCGTCGGCCACCAATGCGCCGGCGTGGGCGAGCAGGCGGCCGCCGTAGCCGGCGTTCGCAAGGTGCTCGTCGCCGATGCCGAGCATCTGGCCAACCGCCTCGCCGAGAACGTCACCCCCGTGCTCGAGAACGTCTCCGGCGGCTACGACTACGTCTTGGCGGCATCGACCGGTGCCGGCAAGAACGTCATGGCGCGCTTGGCCGCCAAGCTCGACGTCCAGCAGATCTCCGACATCAGCCAGGTCGTATCGGCCGATACCTTCGTGCGCCCGATCTACGCGGGCAACGCCATGGCCACAGTGCGCTCCACCGACGCTCAGAAGCTGATCACCGTGCGCATCACGTCGTTCGATCCCGTGGCCGCCGAGGGCGGATCGGCCTCGATCGAGTCGGTTGACCCGGGTGCCGACGCGGGCCTGTCCGAGTTCGTCGGCGAGGAGATCCACGGCGGCGAGGGGCCCGAGCTCACCACGGCCAAGGTGGTCGTCTCGGGCGGTCGTGGCGTCGGCTCCGCCGAGAACTTCGAGCTGGTTGAGCGCCTGGCGAACAAGCTGGGCGCGGCGGTGGGCGCGAGCCGCGCCGCCGTCGACGCGGGCTTCGTGCCCAACGACTACCAGGTTGGACAGACCGGCAAGGTCGTCGCCCCCGATCTCTATCTGGCCATCGGGATCTCGGGTGCGATCCAGCACCTGG
>CAYTWS010000145.1:0-5104 GCA_964442145.1 uncultured Ectothiorhodospiraceae bacterium
GCATCCGGACGCGCCGCGTGGCACGGGCCAGCTGCCCAAATTCGACGAGGACTTGTTCATTACACAGGACGAACCGCCCTTCTACATGATCCCGACGGCCGAGGTGCCGTTGGCGAATCTGGTCCGCGAGACCATCGTCGAAGCGCAAGAGCTGCCGCTTCGCTATACGGCGCATACGCCGTGCTTTCGCTCCGAGGCGGGCTCGCACGGCAAGGATACCCGCGGCATGATCCGCCAGCACCAGTTCGACAAGGTCGAGCTGGTCCAGGTCACCGCCCCCCATCAATCCTGGGACGCGCTGGAGGAGCTGACCGGCCATGCCGAGACGGTGCTGCAGCGCCTCGAGCTGCCCTATCGGGTGGTCGCGCTGTGCACCGGGGACATGGGCTTCGCGGCGGCCAAGACCTACGATCTCGAGGTCTGGCTACCGGGGCAGGCCAGATACCGCGAGATCTCGTCGTGCTCCAACTGCCTCGACTTCCAGGCACGGCGCATGAGTGCCCGCTGGCGCAATCCCGCTACCCGAAAGCCCGAGTACCTGCATACCCTCAATGGCTCGGGCGTGGCGGTGGGCCGGGCGCTGCTCGCGATCCTCGAGAACTTCCAGCGCGCCGACGGCAGCGTGGTCATCCCGGACGCGCTGCGGCCCTATATGCGCGGCATCGAGGTGCTGTCGGAGGCTTGAAGGCGAGCGCGTGGCCCGCTCAGCCACGCGCCATGGCGATCAGCAGGATCACGAAGAGCACCACGCCACCGATCGGGATCAACAGCCCGAGCCAATCTTTGGCCGTGCCCTTGGGGCTCTCCTTGGCGGCCCGATACGCCGACGGGCCGAAGAAGAAGATAATGGCGAGCAGTGCGAGCCCGGTGAGGATCTGCATCCAAACGGGTAAATCGCCGGCCATGGTGCGACCTCCTGGTAAGCAAGGGCCCCGCCGGTCGGCGGGGCCCTCGAGTGCGGCGGTAGAAGGCGTTCGAGCCGATCAGCGCTCGCCGGCGAAGGCGGCGAGGATGTGGAGCAGGCTCGTGAAGAGGTTGTACAGGGCGACGAACAGCGTGATCGTCGCCAGGATGTAGTTGGTCTCGCCGCCGTGGATGATCGCGCTGGTCTGATACAGGATCAGGCCGGACATCAGCAGGATGAACACGCCCGACAGCGCCAGCGAGAACGTCGGCACGTTGAAGAACAAGGTGGCGAACGAGGCGATCACGGCCAGCAGGATCCCTACCATCAGGAAGCCCTGCAGGAAGCTGAAGTCCTTCTTCGTCGTCAGGGCATAGCCGGACAGGCCGAGGAAGATCACGCCCGTGCCGCCGAGTGCCATCGTGATGATCTCACCGCCGTTGCTGAGCGCCGCCAGATACTGGTTGAGGATCGGGCCGAGTGAGAACCCGAGCAGGCCCGTGAACAAAAACGCCAAGTAGATACCGGTGGTGCTCTCGGCGTATTTGTGGATCGCGAACAGCACACCGAAGCCGGCGAGCAGGCAAACAATGCCGACCAAGCCCCCAACCTGCAGGACCATGGACACACCGGCCATGGCCGCGCTGAACAGCAGCGTCAGCGACAGGAGCATGTAGGTGTTTCTCAGGACCTTATTGGTGGAGAGCTCGCTCGCTTGCGCGCCGCTCCGTAATACACGTTCCTCGGTCATCGAGTGTCCTCCGTTTGGACGATTCGTCGGGGGTGCGCGGGGCAGCGGATGACCGCGCCTGCGCGCTGAACGACCTGTTTATGTCAGGTATGGGGCACTACGTCAACTTACAACCGGGTCATGCGTGTGCCCCAGCCACTGCGCTATTATAGCGCATCCCGGCGCAGCCGGGCCCGGAGGGGTGGCAGAGTGGACGATTGCAGCCGACTTGAAATCGGCCGGGGTAACCATTCCCCCGTGGGTTCGAATCCCACCCCCTCCGCCAGAAATCCGGGGAGTGGGTTCGAGCGAGGCGCCGGCTCTCCAAGCGGCATTACCACCGGATCGTAACGGATGAGCACTGAGCCCGAGCGCGTTCGCATCCTATTCGTCTGCATGGGCAATATATGCCGTTCGCCCACGGCGCACGCGGTCTTGCGCCAGCGCCTCGATGCGACCGGCCTGGGCGATCGCATCGCGATCGACTCGGCGGGCACGCACGGCTTCCACGTGGGGCGCGGGCCCGACCGCCGGGCCGAGGAGGCCGCCCGGGCGCGCGGCTACGCCATGGCGGACCTGCGCGCGCGCCAGATCGAGGCGGAGGACCTGGCGACGTACGATTACGTCATTGCCATGGACGAGGCCAACCTCGAGGACGTGCAACGCCTCGCCGACCGCGCCAGCCGCGCCCGCGTCGCCCGTCTGCTCGACTTCCTGAGCGAGCCGCCGCAACGCGACGTGCCCGATCCGTACTACGGCGGGCCCAACGGCTTCGAGCAAGTGCTCGACCTGGTCGAGGCCGCCAGCGACGCCCTCATCGAGCGCGTGCGCCGCGACCACGGCCTGGGCTGACGCCCGCCGCGGCGCGGACGTGTGCCGTCACACCATGTCGCGCGCGATGGTGCGGTCCCAGGTCTCGGCGAAGATGCGCGTGTCGCCCTCGTAGGCGTCCAGCGTGGCGCGGATGCGGAAGTTGGATCCGTCGGTGGTGAGCAGGGTCCGCGTAATCGTCGTCGTCTCCCACTCGCCGCGGCGGAATCGCCGGATCCACTCGCACCAGCCGCGCAGCGAGTCGTGATTCGCGTACGAGTGCGTATAGCGCTCGGTGACCTGGCTGCTGACCTCGAGATCGATCGCGTTAAAACGGCGCGTGCCGTCGTCGTGGAAGACCTCGAGCGTGTTCACGTCGTTGGCTAGGTCACGAATCACCTGCCATTGCTCACGTGTCGGCTGCACCAGCGAGACATCCGCGGGCGGCCCCATCTCGGGCTCACCGAAGGGCACCAGCTGGGCCTCCTCGGCCGGGCACGGTTCGCGCACGGGGAGATGGAGCGCGCTCGCGCTGGGGTCGATGGTGAGCTTGACCGGGGCCGGCGAGGGCCATGCCAGCGGCCAGTAGATCGTAGAAATGGATAAGCGGATCGAATGGCCTGGCGGGAAACGCTGGGCGATGTGCTTCATCCGGACGGTCACCCGGTAGCGCTCACCCGGCTCCAGCGGCTCGGGATGCTCGTGGCTGTTGCGGTGGGTGAGGTTGAGCAGCCCGTAGGACACGCGTGTCGCCTGATCGTTGGCGGCGACGTCGATCAGCCGGACGGCCACCATCGCGATCGATTGGTCGGCCTCGACGTCGAGCGTGACCGTGGGCTCGCCGCAGATCTCGACCGCCTCGTCCAAGCGCTCCGTCTCGAATACGAGCGCGCCGCCATCCTCGTCGCGCTGGTCGTGGGGCAGGTCGGGCGGCGCGTTGTAGGAGCACCACTTACCGGCATACAGCCCCACGAACAGCGGCGACTGGATGTTGAGGCGACCCTCGGCACCGGCCCCCGGATCGTCCCGGCTCAGGCCGAGGCCGTAGGTGAGCCCATACGTGCGCTTCGTGATCTCGGGCGAGGGCCAGGTGTCCTCGGTGACCCACCGCCCCGGCCGCCGTTGATACCGGGCGCTGGGCGCGACCGTATCCTGCATCCAGACCCGCAGCATGGGCTCGTCCATGATCCCGGTGTCGATGTCCTTGAGCCACCGGTCGTAGAAACGCAGGCACTCCTGGAGGAAGCCGATCGCCGGTCCGGGCTCGCCCAGATGCGGATACTTGTGCGCCCAGGGCCCGACCAGCCCCTTCCGCGGCACCGACAGGTTCGACAGCATGCGGAACACGGCATTGCAGTAGCCATCGGCCCAGCCGCTGACGGCGTAGACGGGGCACTGGATCGCGCTGTAGTCCTCACAGACCGAGCCGTGTTTCCAGTAGTCATCGCGCCGCTGGTGCTCGAGCCATTTCGCCAACCAGAGGCCGCTACCCTCCAGGCGCTCGAGCCACATGTCGCGCCAGCGATCGCCCACGAGCGCGGGGTCGGGCGGACAGGCGTTCTGGTCGAACATGGTCGATGCCCAGGAGAGATTGTCGCCCAGGACGCAGCCGCCCATGTGGTGCACGTCGTCGGCGTAGCGATCGTCGGTCGAGCAAAGCGTGATCACCGCTCCGAGCTCGGGCGGTTGCATCGCCGCCAATTGCAGCCCGTTGAAGCCGCCCCACGAGATGCCGATCATCCCGATCCGGCCCGTGCACCAGGGCTGCTCGCCGATCCAGCGCAGGATCTCGACGCCGTCATCGAGCTCTTGCTGGAGGTATTCGTCGGTGAGCACCCCGTCCGACTCGCCGCTGCCGCGGATGTCGGCGCGCACGCACGCATAGCCGTGCCCGGCGAAATAGGTGTGCATGGGGACGTCGCGCTCGGCCGTGAGCTCTCGCTTGCGGTACGGCAGGTACTCGAAGATCGCCGGTACGGGATTGCTCTCGGCGTCGGCCGGGCGCCAGATGCGGAGTGCGATTCGGCAGCCGTCGGACAACGTCATCCAGGTCTCCTCCTCGAAGACCTGGCGCGGGAACTCGTTGATCACATGCATTACGGGGGAGAACTCCAGGGCCGCTTGTTCGTCGATGCCGTTCATTGCGAGCCGAGGGGCGGGCGCCCTATTGGGTGGGCCGCGGGACCTCGACGACGTGGGTGTGCTCGACCTTGATGTCGCTGAACTCGAAGTGCAGGCGATCGAGCACCTCTTGATAATGCGTGCGCAGCTCGTCGCGATCGCGTGCCCCCATGTAGATGTAGGCCAGGGCATAGCTGTAGCTGTCCTGCTCGGTGAGCTCGGACAGGTACATACCGACCTCGACCTGAGGCAGGATCCACGTGCCGGGGTAATCGCGCTGGATCGCCTCGATCTCGTCGCGCGAGGGCACGCGCTCGACCCGAGCGTCGCCGTGGAAGACGCGGTGGAAGAACTTACCGGCGATCGGGAATCGGCCCTCGCGGTGCGGCATCGTCGGTTCCCGGCCCAGCGCGAGATCGATCGGCACCTGCTGGTTACTCACGCCGTCGACCTTCTCGAAGATGTCGCTGTGCGACTGCGACACGCGGGTGTTGATCTCCAACAGCCATAGCTTGTCGCGCACCTCGTCCCAGAAGTAC
>CAYTWS010000146.1:0-5096 GCA_964442145.1 uncultured Ectothiorhodospiraceae bacterium
CGGGCGCACCCGAGCAGATCGAGCGCGCCGATGCACTCGAGCGCCTGCGCCCGCTGCTGGAGGATGAGCAGCAGCCCAAGGTGGGCCAGAACCTCAAGTACGACATCGATGTGCTGGCCAACCACGGGATCACCCTGGCCGGCGTGCGCCACGACACCATGCTCGAGTCCTATGTGCTCGACCCGGCGGGCGGTCGCCACGACATGGACTCGCTGGCCCAGCGCTATCTGGGGCGCTCGCCCACCGCGTTCAGCGCCGTCGCCGGCAGCGGCAAGGCCCAGGTCACCTTCGACCAGGTACCCATCGACCAGGCCACGCCGTACGCGGCCGAGGACGCCGATCTCACACTGCAGCTCCACCAAGCGCTCTGGCCACGCCTGGAGGCGCTGCCGGCGCAGCGGGCGGTCTACGACGACATCGACATCCCGCTGGTGCCCGTGCTCGCGCGCATGGAGCGCACCGGCGTCTGCGTCGACGCCGATGTGCTGGGGCGCCAGAGCGAGGCCGCGGCCGCGCGCCTGGCCGAGCTCGAGCGAAAAGCCCACGCCGCCGCCGGCGAGGTGTTCAACCTGAACTCGCCCAAGCAGCTCCAGACCGTCCTGTTCGAGCGCATGGGGTTGGCGTCGATCCGCACCACGCAGGGCGGGCAGCCCTCGACCGCCGAGGACGTCCTGGAGGCGCTGGCCGCCCAGGGCCACGAGCTGCCGCGCCTGGTGCTCGAGCACCGCGGCCTGGCCAAGCTGAAATCGACCTACACCGATGCCCTGCCGGCGCGCATCAATCCGCGCACCGGGCGCGTGCACACCTCGTATCACCAGGCCGTCACCGCCACGGGGCGGCTGTCGTCGAGCGAGCCCAACCTCCAGAACATCCCCATCCGCTCCGAGGCGGGCCGGGCGATCCGCGAGGCCTTCGTCGCCCCCGCCGGCTATCGCCTGATCGCGGCCGACTACTCCCAGATCGAGCTGCGCATCATGGCGCATCTGTCCGGCGACGAGGGCCTGTGCGCGGCGTTCGCCGCCGAGCGCGACGTCCACACCGCCACCGCCGCCGAGGTCTTCGGGGTCGCGCCCGAGCAAGTGGGCGACGATCAGCGCCGTGCGGCCAAGGCCATCAACTTCGGCCTGATCTACGGCATGTCCGCCTGGGGCCTGGCACGCCAGCTCGGCATCGCTCGCGGCGAGGCCCAGACCTATGTCGATACCTACTTCGCCCGCTACCCGGGTGTGCGCGCCTATATGGACGCCACGCGCGAGCGCGCCCGCGAGGCCGGTTATGTCGAGACCGCCTTCGGCCGGCGCCTGTATCTGCCGGAGATCCGCTCGCGCAACAGCCAGCGCCGCGGCTACGCCGAGCGCACCGCGATCAACGCGCCCATGCAGGGCACCGCCGCCGACATCATCAAGCGTGCCATGATCGACGTCGACGCCTGGCTCCAGCGCGAGGCACCCGATGCCCGCCTGACCATGCAGGTCCACGACGAGCTCATCCTCGAGGTCGCCGACGACGAGCTCGACGCCGTGGGCGAGCGCGTGCGTACCCTGATGACCCAGGCCGCGCAGCTAACCGTCCCGCTGGTCGTCGAGACCGGCGTCGGCACGAGCTGGGCCGAGGCCCACTGAGTCGGCGGCCGTCGACCGCTCGTCAGCTCGAGTGCCCCGCCCGGGTGTCCGTATCCCCGGCCCCGCTCAGCCTTTGTTATACCGACCCTATGGAGCGACCTATGGGCCATCGCTACAGGACCGAACGCGGCGATATGAGCCGGTCGTGTGCCGACCGTCCATCGGTGCAGGGCCACCGATGGCTCGTCGCGCGCGACCGCACTGCCGGTGGGCGTGGTATTCCTGGCGCCATGAGACGGGACACCGGATTCACCCTGGTCGAGCTCATGATCACGATCGCGATCATCGGTGTACTCGCCGTGATCGCCGCGCCGGGCTTTTTCCAGTTCGTCCGCGGCCAGCGCGCGGTCGGTCAAGTCAACGACTTCGTGGCCGCGATCAATCTGGCGCGCAACGAGGCGATCACGCGGGGCGTCCCCATAGCGGTATGCGGGACCTCCAGCCCCAACTCGGCGACCGCGGGTTCCGGGGCGTGCGATGGCCAATGGTCGCAGGGTTGGCTCGTGTTCACCGACAGCGCCGGCACCGCGGGGGCGTTCGATGGTAGCGACGAGCTTTTGCGGGCGGGCGACGGCACACCCGGCTCGAGCCTGACGGCCGATGATGGCTCCAGCTTCGTGCGCTTCGCCGCCGACGGCTCGGCCCCCAATCGCACCAACTTCACGCTCTCCCCCGACAAGGCACCCGCAGGCGAGGATCGCGTGATCGAGCTCTCGGCGACCGGCCGCGCGCAAGTGCCGGAGAGGTTCAACTGATGCGGGCATCCAGCGGATTCACCCTGATCGAGGTCATGATCGCCGTG
The DNA here is from genome assembly GCA_964442145.1 of uncultured Ectothiorhodospiraceae bacterium. Classification (GTDB taxonomy): domain Bacteria; phylum Pseudomonadota; class Gammaproteobacteria; order XJ16; family Halofilaceae; genus Halofilum. Next base: position 2,425 of record CAYTWS010000146.1, read on the forward strand.
TTCGTGCTCGGTATCGGCTTGCTCGGCGTCGCCGGCCTGCAGTCGGTGTCGGCGAGTCTGAACCAGCAGTCCTACATGCGCAGCCAAGCCACCCTGCTCGCCGGCGACATCGCCGACCGGATGCGAGCCAATCGGAGCGGCGTCGAGGACGACGACTACGACATGGGCGGCGGCGCGAGCGCGGTCCCGAATGAGGACTGCGAGTCGACCACGGGCTGCAGCCCGGCGGAGATGGCCGGCCACGATCTGACCCAGTGGACCCAGTCCGTCGCCGATGCCCTGCCGCAACCGCCGGGCGCCGGGGCGCCGGCCGACCGCGCGGTCGTGTGCATCGACGACACGCCCAAGGACGGGTCGGTGGGCTCGCCTGCCTGTGACGGGGCCGGCAGCACCTATGCCATCAAGCTCTGGTGGTACGACAAGGAGAACGCGGATGGCGGCGGCGGAACCCGCGGTGACACCGAACGGTTCGTAACGGAGTTCCGCCCATGATGCGCGCCAACGCCAACCCGCCGCGACAATACGGCATTACGCTCATCGAGCTCATGGTCGCGTTGACCATCTCGGCGATCCTGACCGCGGGCGCGATCCAGATCTTCCAGAGCTCGCGCGCGGGCTTTCGCAACAATGAGGCCCTCGCCCGCGTGCAGGAGAACGGGCGCTTCAGCATGGACTTCCTCAAAAAGGATGTCCGCGGGCTCGGCTTTGGCGGCTGCGCCCAGGAACCCGAGGTCAACAGCCAGCTCAACTCGTCGGCGAGCTTCGATATTGACGGGCCGCCAATCCAGGGCGGCGAGGGCACGGGCATCAACATCATCACGGCGACCGGAGCCTCGGACAGCCTCACCCTACGCGGCACGACCAACAAGCAGAACATGAACCTGAGCAATAACATCAATTCGGGCGAGAACGTCCAGGTGCAGGATCCCGATCCGCCCGTCTCGAACGGCGATATCCTGATGATCACCGATTGCGAGAACGCCGACGCCTTCCAGGTCACGGGGAACCCCAGTGGTAGCGCGATCACGCACAACAGCGGCGGCGGTGTGACGCCGGGCAACAACTCGGACGACTTCAGTACCGGCTACGGCGACGATGCCAATGTCCTCGCCGCGCGCGAGGCGACCTATCGCCTGGCGACCGACGCTGACGGCAACCCGCACCTCGAGCGCCAGATCAATGACGAGGCACCCGAGGTGCTGGTCGACAACGTCGTCGACATGCAGCTCCTCTACGGTGTGGACCCCAGCAGCGACAATGTCCCCGATGCCTACCTCGCGGCCGACCAAGTCACCACTGTCGGCACCTGGAACGATGTCGTCGCCGTGCGGGCGCGCTTGACGGTGCGCAGTAACGAACAGGCGATCGTCGCCGACCCGGTCGAGATCGATTTCGACGGCGATGGCGGTACTGAGGCTGCGCCGGACAACCGCTTCTACCAGACGTTCACCACCACGATCGCGATACGGAACCGCTTGCCATGATGAATCCGAATGCGATGCCCCAACGCGGCCGTGCTGCCAACGAGCGGGGCGCCGCGCTGCTGGTGAGCCTGGTCGTGCTGCTGGTGCTCACCATCCTGGGCGTGACCGCCGCGCAGACGACCACGCTGCAGGAGCGCATGGCCGGCAACATGCGCGACAAGTCGATCGCCTTCCAGGCCGCCGAGGCCACGCTGCGCTTCGGCGAGGGCTGGATCCAGCAGAAGGTGGAGGAAGGCGATCGCCCCTCCCCGGTCGCCAAGAGCAAGTGCAGCGCGGCGCCGTGTGACGTCTACGAGAACGACACCTTCACCGATCCGGAGAAGGACGCGACCTGGAGCTCCAACACGAGCTTCATGCGCCCCGATGGCGCCTCGGACGGACCGGATCTCGAGCAAACCGCGACCCAGCCGCAGTACTTCATCGAGCAGCAGCAGTTCGTGCCCGACTCCCTTAATACCGGCGGTGGCCAGAGGAAGGGGCGCACCTACTATCGGATCACGGCGCGCGCCGAGGGCACGACCGAGAGCGGCGTATCGGTGCTCAGCTCGACCTATGCGGCCCGCTTCTAGATTGCAACCGGTAGCGCACCTCGGGGGCGCGGCCGGAGGAGTAGAGACGATGACGGCGAATCGAACGGCCAATTCCCATTCCAAGGGCAAGCGCCTTGCGCGCCTCGCCGCGATCCTGGTGCTGCCGGTGGCCCTGCTGGCCTCGCAGCTCGCGTCGGCTGCGCCGTTGGATCTGGCAGACGAGCCGCTATTCCTCGGCAATCAGGTCCAGCCGCGGATCATGCTGGGTATATCGAATAACCACCAGCTCTATTTCAAGGCGTACGACGACTACTCCGACCTCGACGGCGACGGTGCGCCCGACACGACCTACAAGAACTCGATCGGCTACTACGGCTACTTCGACAGCGACAAGTGCTATAGCTACACCGGATCGCGCTTCGAGCCCGAGTCGTTCACCAGCGACAAATACTGCGACGACGGCAACGGCGATTGGAGCGGCAACTTTCTCAACTGGGCGAGCATGAGCCGTATCGACATCGTCCGAAAAATCCTCTACGGCGGCAAGCGCTCGACCGATACCTCGAGCGAGACGGTCCTGCAGCGAAGCTATATCCCGAACGACGCCCACAGCTTCGCCAAGTATTACAACGAATCCGACCTGGACAAGCTCACGCCC
>CAYTWS010000147.1:0-1107 GCA_964442145.1 uncultured Ectothiorhodospiraceae bacterium
TTGATGGTCCGCCCTCGGCGCGCCCCGCCACCGTTTTCCACATTCCGTACGAACTGATTGTTGTCTGCATCGTGCGCGAATGTGTAGCGCTCGATCAGGCCGCGCGCGTCCGTCTTTTCGCGTAGATACGCCCGCTCGGGTACGGACTTGTTCGCACAACGGCCGGTCCAATGCACTTGGCCGCTATTGTCCTCGTCCCAAACACCGGAACCCGTCGGGACGCAAGCCGTCGTGCCACCCACTTTCGCGTAGTGGAATTCGGTCGTCCGCCCCATCGGGTCGGTCTTCGTACGCAGCCGAAGCCGTCCTATAATGGTTTCGTATGTGTATTGCCACTGCTTGCCACGAACGTCGATAACCCCGGTGAGGCGCCCGTTGTTCCAGTTGTACGAGACCTCGCGGCCGGAGCGGTCAGTCGCGCGAACGAGGCGCCCGTTGCCGTCATAGTCGAGCGTGATCGCCATATCCTTGTGATGGTCCAGCACCCGGCTAATGCGGCCCTCACTGCCACGCTCGATATGGATGGTCACGCCGTTGCGATCACCGTAACGCTGGGCGACCCCACGGGCGTCGTATGCGATCCAGTCACCCGAGCGGCCTTCCCAGCGGTAGCCCGAGGCCGTTTCACGAATCGCGATCCACGGCTTGTTCCGCAATGTCCAACGTGCCGGATCACTCCCTTCGACCCGCTCGTATATGGAGCCGCTCCGCACGAGCGAGTCCGGCTTCTCGCCTTCGACTAGATCCGAGAACCCCGCGTCGAGCACCGACCCGCCCATCCGCGGCTCGAGATCGGTCCACGAGGGGAAAAAGGTCCATTGCCCATCCGACCACTCACGTCGCAGTCGCACCCGTCCTCCGAGCACCTTGACATCGAGATCCGTCTCCGTCTCGCTATAGCTATAGCTGCCCGCTTCCACACCATCATTGGAGCGGGTCAAACTGCCCGCAGCAATCACGCCTCCCGCGTGAACGGGTATCGCAGCCAGACAAAGGCTGGCCCCTAGACCCATCCCCAGCGCGCGCAACCGCAATAACATAATCGGTCTCCTATCCGTCCGACGACGGCCCATTCAGAAGCCGGCGCCGTCGCCGAAGCCACTGCCC
>CAYTWS010000147.1:1207-5080 GCA_964442145.1 uncultured Ectothiorhodospiraceae bacterium
GAGCCACTGCCCGAGCCACTGCCCGAGCCACTGCCCGAGCCACTGCCCGAGCCACTGCCCGAGCCACCGCCGGGACCGGGGCCGGCGCAACAATCACCCGTGCACTCGCCCGGACAGGCCACCGGTGGTGCATCCTCCGTATCTCCTTCCGATGGAGGAAACGCGGGATAGTCGCCCCCACCACCCCCGCCACCCCCTCCACCGCCGCCGTGGCCATACCACCACGGGTCGGTCTCGCCATCCTCACCGCCGCAATCGCTTCGATCGGAGTCATGGATTGTCGTGGATGTCGAGGTGTCGTCGGTGTCCCCGTTGGCGCAGGTGAACGAGCCGTTGAACTCCACTTCCTTGGAATAGCTATAGCAGCCGCCGCCGCTACCGTCGCCGGTCGACTCCAGTGATTCCTCCATGACGATCCTATACGGGATTGTCACGCTTTCCTTGGCCTCCAGCTGGTCCGGCACCTCGCCCAACAGCTCGTAACGGAAGTAACGGTCACCCGTCGGTAGATCCACCTCTACCTCGTCGGTCCGGATCAAACCGTGGTTCGTCAGGCGCAGCTCGCCCAGGAAGACGTCGCCGACGGCCATATCGGGCAACTCTATGAGCCGCGGCTCCACCCCGATCACGGCCGCCGGGACATCGGTCTCGTAGCTCGCCTCGAGCGTGATGTCGTACTCGTCCTCGATGGTGGTCTCGGTGACCGACCACTCGACCGAAACAGTCTGATAGCTCAAGAACACCTTGTTCGATTGGGTCATGCCCGGCTCGATTCGCAGCCGGCCACCCGCACTCTCGTGGTTGTCGGCATTCACCCGATATCGGTAGTAACCCGCCGGCAGATCCTCGATCAGCAGCTCTCCGCCCGGGCCCGTCGTCCCCGAGCGCTCGACGTCGGCGATCTCGTGCGTACCCTCCAGACGAATCCGCGCACCTTCCACGCCCTGGATGACCTCGCCATTGTCATCGACCGTTGCCGTGTAGATGTCCTCCACCCGGAATAGCACATCGCCTTCGCCGGACTCGGTGACCGAGACATAGATCCCCATCTCGCGCCGGTCATAATTGTCGGCGTTCGCCCGCAGTCGGAACCGGTAGACGCCCGGCTCCACCTCCGTACCCGGCCGGATCCGCAGCTGCGTCTCCACCGCTTCACCAACGGCGATGTCGCCGAGCTGTGGCCCTGCCGCTAGACTGATCCAGTCGGGTGCCTTCTCACCCTGTTCCGTCGCGAGCTCAACATCGACGCCTTCGAGCGCCGCGAGGCCTTCGTTCGCTATGGCAATCTTCCGGCCCACACTTGCGCCCGGCGTAACGCCCGCCTCGATCAGTCCCGGCTCGAAGGCGAGCGCGGGCTCGGCTTCCGAGAAAGCGTAATCCACTGTCGTCCGCGCAAGTAGCTCGTCACCCCGCTGCGGCGTCGTTATGCCGAGCACCAGCTTGCCACTCGCCGGGGCATCTTCGGTTGCGCGAATCGACACCGGCGCCTGGCGCGTCTCGCCGGCCGCCAAATCCAGCGGATCGGGCACACTAACGTCGATACCCGAAGGTAGCGACGCATCGGACTGGTCGACAGCGGCGTACCGAACGGTCACATCCTCGAGGGCACGCCCGTCACCCGCCGTGACCTCCAGTGGCACCTCCTGTTCTTGCGCGTAAGCCATCCGCACACCGGCCTTCGACGGCGATACCGTCAGCGCGCCAACGCGGAAGGTGGCCTGACCCGGCCGCTCCGTAACCTCCGGATGGATCGCCGAGACCGTGTACACACCGGATTCGCCCTCGATCGGCTCGAACTCTTGGCTGTATGTACCATCGCTGTCGGACACGGTCTCGAGACGCCGCTCGAAGCCCTCGGACTCGACGACGATATCGACCCGTCGGTCAGCCGCGGGGTCCCCCGTCTCGCGGTCGACGAGCTGGCCGGCGATGGTAATCGGTCGCTCGCCGAACGAAGCCGACGGGGCCACCGTCTCGACGGTGGCGTAGTACGGCGTTGCGACGACATTCGCCTCCCGCGTCGTGCGTACACCATCGATGGACACGCCGTCCGTCTCTCCCAAGCGGTAATGGATGCGATCGACGATGGCAGCTAGGTCCACCCGGTCGGGGGCCGCCGATGGCACGGTCACCGGCGTCCACTCGGAGCTAAAGGCGTCTCCTGGCGCGATACGGGCGACCGTCGTGCCATTCGCTCCCGTGATTACCCCCTCTCCCTGGAACTGGTGCAATGCCTCGACCGAGAGGACATTATCGTCGCCGTCCAGCACTTTGAACCGAATCTGATCGGAGGCGCTGTTGCCTTCGTCGCGCGCTGTGACGACGCTGATCGGTACCGGCGCCGTGTTCTCCAGGCGCAGCCGTGCCTCGCCTTCGCCCCCACGGGTAAAGTCGCGCACCTCGGCCGAGAGCACCAGCGGACCGTTGGTTGCCCCGATCGGCGCAGTGCGGGACTGGGTGGTCTTCTCACCCGGATTGGGCTGCGTCTCCAGCGTGATCGTCTGCTCGGACCGATCCGGCAAGTCCGCGTGCCCGGCGAAGACGACGCCCACCTTTCGTGTCTCGCTCGGCGGCAGATCGAACGCCTCCGATACGTTATTGCGGCCATCGATCGCCACCCGCAGCCGCGCGTCTGTAAGCGGGGAATCGCCGGTGTTGGTTACATCATAGGTCAGCTCATTGATCGTGCCACGCTCGATCTGCTGCTCTGCCGCAGGGGCAATGCGCACCCCCGGCAGCCGAACAGTGCGCCCGACACTCTCGACATCGTTGTCATCCACCGCGACTACGCTGTAGCGCCGCTCCTTGCCACTGTAGCTGCCGTCGGTATAGCTCGTTCCCGTCAGTAGGCTGTCATTCAAGCGTGTCCCACTATCGGCGCTATCCAGGAATACGTGGTAACCAGCAATGCTTGGGCTCTCGTGGGTCCAGCTAATGACCGGATCGTCGGTGCCCGATTGATCCACTGCCAATGAAGCGACAGGCAGAAGGTCCACGTTGACGTATGCCGTGTTCGACGGCTGCGATTCATTGCCAGCCGTGTCCACGGCCGTGACCACATAGCCCGGCTCTGCCTCGATCGGATTGCTGTCGAGCGCCGGCGATGCGTCGATTCCATCGGCCAGATGATCCCGGCCGCTGACGTCGACGATCTCGGTATCGTCGCCGCGGTAGAGCCGATAGCTGACATCCTCGTCAGCCGCGGAATCCGAAGCGCTCCACTGCAGGACGATCCCTCGACCCTCGGCGTCGCCGGTAAGCTGCGTCGGGCGTTGCGGCGGTATCGAGTCGGCCGTAACGCTGACGGTGTTACCCGCCGCACTAACGGCACGCTCACCATTCGCCTCGCGTACCGAGGCGACGGCATACTCATAGACGCCGTCCGTGGGGGTCTCGTCGGTGTAGCTGGTGGCGCCGCCCGTGCGAGTCAGCGCCTTGAGCTCGCTCTCGTTGGGCGCGCGGCGCAGGATTTCGTAGTCACCGGCCTCGTCGACGCTGGACCACTCCAGGGCAACCCGGCCATTGGGCCGCGGCGTGGCAGACAGCCCAAAGGGCGCGTCGAGCGGCGGCAAATCCCCCTGATAGACCTGGACCGCATTCCCTGAGGCGACCTCAGTGCCTTCGTTACCGAGATCGTCCACGGCGGAGAAGCGCCACTCGATGACCTCGGGATCCACCTCACCCGCATCGGCCGGGAGCGTGAACTGGGCCCGCCAGCTCTTTTCCCCCGTATGCACGATATCGGTGACGTCGACGACACTGCGTCCATCGCCCGAGAGCAGGTAACCGAAAGAGACCTCGGTGCCATCCGCCACCGCCTCGGTCAGCGTCAGGTCCACGGATACGTCGACCGGCGCAGTCGAATCGATGCGG
>CAYTWS010000148.1:0-5076 GCA_964442145.1 uncultured Ectothiorhodospiraceae bacterium
GCCGTGCTCGAGTCGACGGCGATGGCGTCGTGGTGACCTTGCGCGACGGCCGCCGCATCCGCCTGGAGCCGGGCGAGTCCCTGCGCTCGCATGCGCTGACGGGGGCGGGCGATGCGCGCTAGCCCGGCGCCCGGTGCGCGGGCCCGCGCCGGGCGCCGCCAGCGTGGCTACGCCTTGTTGCTCGGCCTGCTCGGTGCCGTCTTGCTCGCGGGCGGGCTCGCCCTGGAGGGGCAGCGCCTCGGTCGCGGGGCCGACGCCGAGCGCGGGCCCACACCGGAGCCGCTGGCGCGCGCACGAGCCGCGCTCGTCGCCTACAACGTCGACGACGACAGCTTGCCGGGTGCGCTCCCCTGCCCCGACTTCACCGGTGACGGCGTCGCCGATATCCACTGCCAGTCGGGCAGCGCACGCGTCTACAGCGAGCGCCTGCCTTGGCGCACGCTGGACCTGCCGGATGGCCCCGACCATCTCTGGTACGCCCTCGACCGCGATTTCCGCGACAACCCGGATCCCATGGCCGCGCATCCCGTGGTGCCGCTCAACAGCGCCGCCGAGGGCGGCTTGCGCATCGACGACGAGGCCGGCTTCGCCGCGGTCGTGATCGCCCCCGGCGACGCCTTGGCCCATCAACGGCGCACGCGCCAGGGGATCGATGCCTACCTCGAGGCCGACAACCGCGACGGCGACGCCCGCTTTACGCGCTGCCGCGGCGATGCCAGCTGCAATGATCGCGTGCTCGGGCTGCGCGCCGCCGATCTGCTCGCGCCCGTGCGTGAGCGGGTCTTGAGTGCGGTGGGCGCGGCCTTGGCCGCGTTCGCCGACACCCACGGGCGCTACCCGTGGGCCGCCCCCTTGGGCCACCCCGATGGGGCTTGTCAGCGCACCACCGTCCGCGGCGCGCCACCGATCCGTGCCGGCGATTGCGCGGCGGCGCTGCCCGCCATGCCGTCCTGGCTGCGCGCCAACGATTGGCACCAATCGCTCTACTACGCGGTCGCGCGGGGTTGCGCCCAGGCCGGCGGTGACTGCGGCGCGGCGGCGCGCTTGCGGCTCGGGCCCGCCGCCAACCGCGCCGTGGTGTTGGCGGCCGCGGGGGCGCCCATCACCACGCCGGTACTGGGGCGTCTGCAGCAGCGCGGCGGACCGCCACCGCACGATGTCCGCGAGTACCTGGACCACCGCGAGAGCACGGATGGCGATGCCTGGTTCACACGCGAGCGACCCACGGGAGGGGGCAATGACCGTATGCGCGCACTGCCGGCACCCTGAGGCCGAGCCCAGACCGCTCGTGCGGGTGTGGTACCGCCACGAGCGCCGAGCCGGGGCCTACCGTAGCCGGCGCGGCTTCACCTTGGTCGAGCTCGCTGTCGTGCTCGTGATCGTGGGCCTGCTGACGGGCGGCGGTTTGGCCGCGGTCACCGCGGCGGCGGAGCAGCGCCTGCGCCGCGAGCAGGCCCAGCAGCTAGCGCAGGTGCGCTCAGCGCTCTACGGCTTCGCCCTGCGCCACGGGCGCTTGCCGTGTGCCGACCGCGACGATCCGCCCGACGGTGTCGAGGACTACGTCGGGCCGGACTGCGCCCCCGGTGCCGATACCGGGGCCCTGCCTTGGGCGACGCTGGGCGTGGCGCGACGCGATGCCTGGGGTAGTCCGTTGTACTACTCGGTGACCGCCCGCCCGCGGGGCGGTATCGCCGACTACGCCGATGCGCCGGCAAGCGGCGCCGACAGCAGTTTCGCTCTGTCGGCACGCGCCAACCGGCGGATCGCCGATGGTGCCGGACGGACCATCGCCCAACGGATCCCGGCGGTCGTGGTGTCATTCGGACCCCAGGGCGATCAGGTCTGGACCCGATCGGGCTTCCGGTGTCCCGGTGACACGCGCGCTGCTGCCGGGTTCTCGCCCGATGAGACCGACAATTGCGACGGCGATCGGGATTTCGTCGATGCAGGCTACCGCCGGCCCGCCGACAGCCGGGGCCGATTCGACGATCTGGTCACTTGGTTGCCGGACACGGTGTTGAAATCGCGCATGGTGCGCGCTGGGCGCTTGCCGTGAGGACACCGCCGTGGGCTATATCGCCGCGCTGGCCATCGGGTGCTGCGAACCCGAGCCGATGGAGGCGGAACGGCAGTGCAGGCCATGGCTAGCCTCCTAGGGCGACGCGCGCGCCAAGGCGGCTTCTCCCTGGTCGAGATCGCCGCCGTGGTGGTCGTGGTGGGGCTGCTCCTGGGCGCAGCGCTGACCGGGCGCGGCCTCATCGACAGCGCGCAATACACCGCATTCGAGGGCCAATTACGCGAGTACCGTGAGGCATTCGGCACCTTTCGCCAGCGCTACGACGCCCTGCCCGGCGATCTCGCACGGGCCGACGCCCGTTTCGGCCTCGCCGGCGCCAATGGCAACGGCGACGGCGTCATCGACACCGGCCCCGAGTGCACAGCCTCCGGCCAGGAGAGCTGCTTGGCTTGGCGGCACCTGTACGGGGCGGGCTTGGTCGACGGCGATGCCGGGGCCACCGGCTCCGCCGTCCGGCCCGACCACCCCTATCAAGGGGGTATAGCGGGTCTCTTCACGGGAAAGGACGGCAACGCGCGCTTCGGTCACAAGCTGATGCCCACCGGTGTCCCAGCGGAGGTGGCGCGCCGCCTCGACCGCGCGGTCGACGATGGGCGTTGCGATCGAGGGCGGGTCGCCGGCAAGCCTGACTGCGACGGGCGGCAGTGGCCACCGGCAGGCGAGTCCGTCGCTCTGTTCTATGCGCTGTGAGTCGGTGCGTGGCCCCGCAAGCGCAGGCACACTTGCCCCGGCTCGTTCGAAGTGACGCCGAGGTCATAGCCCAATTGGCCCGCCAGGCGGGCGCACTGATACAGCCCCATGCCGAGCCCGTTGGCCATGCCGGCCCCGCCGGCGAACAGCGAGCGCTCCATGTGATCGGGCATGGGCGAGCCCGTATCGCAGACGCGCAAGCGCTGGCCCGCGGCGTCGGCGACGAAGTTGACGACGATGGTTACACCGGCCTCGCGCATTTGCTTGTGGCGTGCGTTCTCGATGAGGTTCTCGGCGACCGTGTCGAACAGCTCGCGCGGGACCTCGCTGGTCCCCTCGATCCGCCCGTCGAAATCGACGCTGCTATCGGCGTAGCGGGCCTTGAGCTCGTCCCACCAGCGTTGTGCCGAGACCGTGGCATCGAGGCGCACCTCGCCCGGCTGGCGCAGCTTGTCCAGCGTGCCTTGCAGGCGCTCGTTGATCTCGGGGAGCTGGCGCTGCACCAACTGCAACGTCGCCTCGGTGCGGCTCGCGGGGTGGCTGCTCACCGCGCTCGCCAGCGACTGCAGCGACTGCAACAGGTTTTTGATGTCGTGGGTCAGCCGCGCCCCGGTCTCGTAGACCGCGCGCGCCTTCTCCTGGTGGCGCAGCTCGGCCTCGCGCACGCGAGACAAATAGAGCTGTTGCACCAAGCGCGCCAGCAGCTGGATGTGCAGCCGCAGCGCGGGGCCGGGGTCGCGCTGGGTATACACGATCAACGGCACCGTGTCGTCGTGGATCTCGGTGGCATGGTCGGAACGCGCCCCCGTCAGGCGCTCGCCCACCGGTCCTCGGGCCTCGACCCCCACGACCCAATCCAGATTGCTCAGCGAGGCCATGACCTGATTGAGGTAGCTATCGGGCTCGAGACTGCGGGCGGCCGGACCGGTGAGGCTGACCAGGTAATGCTCGAACGGTGTGCCCAGATTGAGCAGATAGCGGTTCCAGAGTACCTCGAACAGTGTCTGGTTGGCATGGCGGTGCCATAGCCAGCCGCCGATCGCGAGCAAAGCGCCGACAAACGCGAAGGCTTGCAGCAGCGCGAGCGGATAGGGCTCGCCGCTGCGGTAGGTCCACAGTGCGGCGCCCGCCCATCCCAGCAGTACGATGGCAATAATCGCGGCGCTGCGCAGGTAGTCGAAGCGTTGGCCCGGCGCCGACAAGTGCGACGCGGGCACGAGCGCCAAGCCCAGCGGGATGACACCGGCGGCGCCGACCAGCCAACCCAGCGCTTCGCCGCCGCCGGCGTCGAAGCGGAACAGTCTGGGCGTGGCCTCGCCCAACAGGGCGACGGCCAAGTAGGCGACGATCGCCGCCTGGACCAGCCGATCGCGGCGCACCCAAGGGCGCTCGCCGCCGAACAAGCCGAGCAGCAGGATCAGCCAGAGGGCGAGGACGAGCCAGACCGACCAGACGAGCAAGGCGGCGACCGCGGCGACCGCGGCGGCCGCGACGAGCCCGTTGCGGTGCCGGATCACACGCGCTGGCTCCACGAACGGCTGCCACAGGGCGACCAGTGCGAGGTGGGCCAGCACCAGCGGCGCCAGCACCGCCTCACTAGCCGGCAGCAGCAGCCCGACATGGAGCACGAGCAGCGCGAGTGCAAGCAGGCGATGCCGGGCGAGCGGGATATCGAACCAGCGGCGCAAGAGGGCACACCATCGACGCAACAAGATCGCTAGCCTAGACAAAGGCCTGCAGGGGCACAACGGCCGATCCCCGGTCGAGTCGGTTGTGCGGGATCGAGCGCCGGCGCTGCTACCCGGCTGACAAGAGCCGCCTCGCCCGGGCAAACTCGGGCGGACGCCGTCGGCCAAGCGCCCCCGATACCGGGCGGCGACGGCAGGGATCGAGGCCAAGGAGGTCCAGCCGCGGCGGCGTTGGCCCCGCGGTTGCGTCAGGGAAAAGGAGGGACCAATGATGAAGCAGAAGGGATTCACCCTAGTCGAGATCGCCGTCGTTCTCGTCGTGATCGGTCTGCTGCTGGGCGGCGTGCTCAAGGGCCGCGAGCTCATCGCCGCCGCGCGCGTGCACAGTCTCGCCGAGCAGCAAGCGGGTATCCGATCGGCCTACCGCGCGTTCATGGATCGCTATCGAGCACGCCCCGGCGACATGGATCGGGCAGCCGCGGCGCGCGCGATCGGCGCCGAGATCCGCACGGGTGGCGACGGCGACGGCCGCCTCCAAGCCCCCGGCGAGGGCTGGCGCGAGCTCAACGCCGTCTGGGAGCACTTGTCCAAGGCCGGCTTCATCGAGGGCCGTTTCCCCGG
>CAYTWS010000149.1:0-5073 GCA_964442145.1 uncultured Ectothiorhodospiraceae bacterium
AGTTGGTGACGTCGGCCCAGCCGTTGTTGTAGTCCTCGGTGATGCCGGACCAGGCGACGCCGTCGAGCTCGCCGGTCTGCAACGCCACCTCCACATCCTCGAATGGCATGCTCACCGGTACGACGCCGAAGCGCTCCATGAAGCGCCCCACCGTGGGGAACATGAACAGGCGCTTGCCCTTGAAGTCCTCGATACTGCGGATGGGATCCTTGGTAGCGAAGCAGCACGGGTCCCACGAGCCGCTGCTCAGCCACTCCACGTTCTCGACCTCGGCGTACGCCTCCTCCCAGATCTCCTTGAGGCCATACCAGTTGAAAAGCGCGGGTACATCGAGGAAGTAGCGGCTGGCGAACGGGAAATACGCCGCGAACGCGGAGACGTCGACGGGCGCCGCCATCGAGTCGTCGTCGCTTTGTGCTGCATCGACCGTGCCGTCCTGGACGGCCCGGAACAGCTCGCCGTGCGGCACGAGCTGGCCGGCGTTGTAGAGCTCGATCTCCATCTCGCCGTGGGCCGCTCGATTGAACGCCTCGACCTGCGGCTCGATTACGTGCGCGGCGAGCGCCGATCCGGCATAGGTCTGCAGCCGCCACTTGAACTTCGGCTTGTTGGCCGAGAACACGTACGGTGCATAGAACACAGAGCCCGCGGTCGCCGTTCCCGCGCCCGCCGTCTTGATGAAGTCACGCCTTTTCATAGCGGTTTCCCCCTATTTCTACGTGGGCTACGGGAAAGCACCCTTCCCCGAGCCCCCTGCCCCCATTACGCCGTACGCAACGGGCGGGATGGGCCGGTAGCATGCCCGGTGTCATGCTGTACCCATTTGTACAGCACTCGCCAAATTCGTAGCATACGTGTACGCTCGCGTCCATAGGGATAGAAGTCGCACGGCCATGACGATGCAGACGACCGGGCACACCGAGGCGACCGGTGACGAAGCACCCGATCAGACCTCGGTCGCCGAGCAGATCCATCGGTGCCTCGACCGACTCACGCCGACCGAGCGCAAGCCCGCACGGTTGTTGCTGGGCAATTACCCGGTCGTCGGCCTCGAGCCCTTGGCGACATTCGCCGGGCGGGCGGGCGTCAGCCACCCCAGCGTGCTGCGGTTCATCCGCAAGCTCGGCTACGACGGCTATGCCGAGTTCCAGGCGGACTTGCGCTCGGAGCTCGAGGCCCGACTGAAGTCCCCCTTGGCCAAGCGCGAACCTCTCGTGCCGGCGCCGGCCGAGGATCAAGACTCGTTGACGCATTACGCCGAAGTCGTTTGTGACAACATCCGCCAGTCCGTGGCATCGCTCCCGCGAGCGGATTTCGAAGGCGCCTTGGACCTGCTGGAAAACCCGGGCAACACGATCTACCTGCTCGGCGGGCGCTTCACCGACCCGGTGGCCCTGTACACGTACATGCACCTACGCGTGCTGCGCCCGCGCGTCCAACACGTCAGCGGCCCGCCGGTGTCCTGGTCGGAGTACGTCTTGGACATGGATCGCCACGCCGTGCTCCTGGTATTCGACATCCGTCGATACCAAGAGGATGTCATCCGCTTCGCGCACGAGGCCGCCGACCGCGGCGCCCGCATCATCCTGGTGACCGACAACTGGCTGTCGCCCATCGCGGGACATGCCGAGCACGTGCTCACCGCGCGCATCGAGGTCCCATCCAACTGGGACTCGGTGGTGGCACTGAACATGCTGGTGGAAGCCCTGATCACGGCGTTGAACAACCGGCGTTGGGACGAGTTCCAAGACCGCATTCGCGAGCTGGAGCGCATGCGCAATCATTTCGACCGGGCGGAGGGCACGTCCTGACTGGCACCGTAAGCGCAATCGGCGAAGACACACCCGGCGACATAGGCGCCCTGGACATGTGCGAACAAGTGCTCTTGGCGGCCGAGCTGGATTCAATCGCGGCGTCCCTATGCGATCGGATCGGCCTCCCCCGATTCCCCGGGACGAGCAGGGAGGACGGCCAGGCGAGCGATAGCAGGCAAGGGAGTAGCGGGGGCGGTATTCGCCGCCTGTGCCATCTCGACGGCGGCCCGGCGCCGGAGCGCCGACAGTCGCCCGATCACGCGGCGCGATCCCGCCAACTGCGCCACGCCAGCACGGCCAACGTCAGCGCCGTCAGGGGCACTACGAAACCGGTCATGGCGGCACTGAACGGCGCCAGCGCGGCATGCCCGGTCGCGATGAGCGCCAGCCAGGTCGTATAGGCGACGTAGAACGCCAGGAACACCGCCCCTTCCCAGCGCTCGATGCGCGCCCCCGTGAAGCACACGGGCAAGCACGCGAGCGCGACCACGATCATCACGGGCAGATCGAAGCGCAGGACGTTGGCGGCGACGGCCAGGCCTTCGGGCGCGACCAGCGCGCTGATCCCGGCCACACCCAGGAGATTGAACAGGTTGCTGCCGACGACGTTGCCCACGGCGATGTCGCGCTCGCCGCGGATGGTCGCGGTGATCGAGGTGACCACCTCGGGCAGCGAGGTGCCGGCGGCAATCACGGTCAGCCCGATCACGACCTCGGAGACCCCGAGCCAGCGGGCGAAGGCGACCGCCCCGTCGACGAACCAGCGCGCGCCCAGCACCAAAAGGGCCAACCCGGCGACGATCAACACCGCATTGAGCCACTGGCGCCCGGCCCCCCTGGGCACTTGCGCCACGCCCGCCGCGCGCGCGTCGCGGCGGCCGATCCAGGCGAGCACGCCCAGCCACGCGAGCAGGCCGACGATCAAGGCGAGGCCGTCGCCCAGCGTCAGCACCCCGTCGAGTGCCAACCCGAGCGTGCCCAGCGACACCGCGATCATCAGCGGCACGTCGAAGCGCACCAGCTGTTGCGACACCGCCAGGGCCGCGATCAGCGCCGAGGCCCCGAGGATGAACAACACGTTGAAGATATTGCTGCCGATGACGTTGCCGACGGCGATGTCGCCCTGCCCCGTGACTGCCGCTTGCACGCTCACGGCCAGCTCGGGCGCCGAGGTCCCGAAGGCGACGACCGTGAGGCCGACGATGAGCGCGGGCACACCGAAGGCGGTCGCCACGCCCGAGGCACCGCGCACGAGCAGATCCCCGCCGGCGATCAACAAGACCAACCCCACGATGAGCAACACGATCGTCATGGCGCGGTCTCTCCGAACGAAGTCGCACGGTCCCGTGTGGCCGGCCCGGGGGCCGTCCGCTGGCGTTAGGCGTTTTGCAATGCCCGGATGCGCTCGGGGATGGGCGGATGGGTGTTGAACAAGGCGCGCAGGCCCTTGCCCTTGCCACCGAAGATGCCGAACGCCTCCATCGAATCGGGTAGATGATTCTCCATTTGATCGGCGCCGCCGAGGCGCTCGAGTGCGGCGATCATGTTGTCGCGGCCCGAGAGACGCGCGGCGCCCGCATCGGCGCGGTACTCGCGCCAGCGGCTGACATAGGCGACGATCGGCGTCGCCAGGATGCCGAAGACGATCTCGAGGACGATCACGGCGGCCATGTAGCCCAGGAAGCCGAGACCGCCGCCGCCCCGATCGCTCAACGCATTGTGGATGATCTGGGCGACGACCCGCGCGAGGAAGATCACGAAGGTGTTCACCACGCCTTGGACGAGCGCCAACGTCACCATGTCGCCGTTGGCGACGTGGGTGATCTCGTGGGCGATCACGGCGTCGACCTCGTTGGCGCGCATCGATTGCATCAGCCCCGTGCTCACCGCCACCAGCGACTTGTTCTTCGACGGCCCGGTGGCGAAGGCGTTGGGCTCGGGGGCGTCGTAGATCGCGATCTCGGGCACGGGGATGCCGGCCTGGCGCGCGTGGCGCGTCACCGAGTCGACCAGCCACTGCTCCGTGCGGTTGGCGGGCTGCTCGATCACGCGCGCCCCGGTGGCGCGCTTGGCGATCCAGCGCGAGATCATCAGCGAGACGAACGAGCCGCCGAAGCCGAATAGCCCGGCGATGATGAGCAGCCCGATCAAGCCGCCCTGGCCCAGTTGCCGGTCCAGGCCGAACAGCTGCGCCACGATCGACAGCAGCACGATCACGGCGATGTTGGTCGCCACGAACAGCAGGATGCGTTTGAACAAGGTCACGCTCCTCTTGGGGTCAATAATGGCGGCGGCGTTGGCGGGCCAGGCCGATTAGATCATTACCATCCGGTCGGCCACGCCGGGCGTCGACTGGGCCCCCAGGCGCCAGATCCATTGGCAACGCCCGCGATTACCCGCTCGAGCGCTCGCGCAGCTCGAGGGCGTTACGCAGACCCGCGTCGGTGGCCGTATTGTTGAAGATACACCAGGTCTCGGCCTCTCGCGCCCACGCCGTCAGCCGCTCGGCCAACCCATCCAGATAGGCCGGCGAATAGGCCGAGTAGAACCGCTGCGGCTGGCCGTGCAAGCGCACGTAGATCCGGCCCGTCCAGCCCCCCGGCTCGTCGGCGCCGTCGACCGGCGGCGGGTCGGCTGCCACCCGGCTGACGCGCAGGCGCTCCAACAAGGCCTCCGGCTCGGCGTCGAACCAGCTCGCGTGGCGGGGCTCGATCACGAGACCGCCGTCGAAGCGCGCGCGTAGCCTCGACAAGAAGTCACCGGCGTTGTCGCCCTCGAAGCGCAGCGACGGCGGCAGCTGGATCAGGATCGGCCCGAGCTTGTCGCCCAGGCCCGCGATCTCGGCGAGGAAGTCGTCCAGGCCCTCGTCGCCGCGCAAGCGCTGCTGGTGCGTGAGCCACCGCGGCATCTTCACGGCGAATCGGAATGCGGCCGGCACCTCCGAGGCCCACTTGGCGTATTGGCTATGGCGGTGGCGCTGGTAGAAGCTGCTGTTGACCTCCACGGCCGCCAAACGCGAGCCATAGCGCGCCAAGTGCGTCCCCTCGCCGGCGAACGCCTCGCGCAATGCCTTGGGCAAACGCCAGCTCGCGCAGCCGATGTGGATCGTCACGATCGCGCCTCCCAACCGACGACGTCAGTATTGGCCTCGGCATCGGCCAATACAAAACGGACGAGGCGTCTTCCGGTCAACAGCTTCTGCTGAGAGGGTGTCTACAAAATAATGTAGAATGTCAGTCTGACTGGCAGTTGAGCACGC
>CAYTWS010000150.1:0-5067 GCA_964442145.1 uncultured Ectothiorhodospiraceae bacterium
CGGCCGGACTCCAGCGCGTGCGCGCACTGATCCCGCTTCATCGCCGCCGTGCGCGCCCAGTTACCGGTGCCGGCACCGGCGCGGGCGTCGATCACCCCCGCCTGCGGCGGGGCGGGCTCGGTCATGCCGGTATCCACCGCCTCGAGGCTGGCGCCGAGCTCGCGCGCGAGTACGCCGATGGCGGTGCCGCCCGCGGTGAAGCGAGCGGCCATGGTGCGGGTGACCGATGACGGATAGGCGGAGACGCCCTCGGCGACGACCCCGTGATCGCCGCAGAAGACGGTGACGGCGATCGCGTCCAGCCGGGGGGTGGCGGTGCCGTGCAGACCGGCCAGGCGGGCGGCCACCCCTTCCAACGCGCCCAGCGACCCCGGCGGCTTGAGGCGCCCGCGCTGGCGCTCGCGCGCCGCCGCCGCGGCCTCCGCGTCGACGCGGGCGACGGGTGCGTCCAGCCAATCGGGGCTCATGCCGCGCCCCACCTGTGTGCGCCAGCCTCGCGCATCACGGCGACGGGCTCTTGAGGGTGAGCGGGCAGCCCGCGGCGACCAGCGTCACCCGCTCGCACTGGGCGGCGACCGCCTGGTTCATGCACCCGGCCGAGTCGCGGAATCGCCGTGCGATCGCGTTGTCGGGGACGATGCCGAAGCCCACCTCGTTGCTGACCAGCACGATCTCGCCGGCGAGCCCGGGCAGCGCATCGACCAGACCCGCCCAGGGCGCCTCGCGGCGGTCGCCTTCGCCCAGGCGATTGGCGAGCCAGAGCGTGAGGCAATCGACCACCAGCAGGCGGTCCGCGCCGGCTTGCGCGGTCAGGGCGTCCACCAGCTCATGCGGGGCCTCGACGGTTTCCCACTCCACGGGCCGGCGTCGCCGATGCGCCGCGATGCGCTCGGCCATCTCGCCGTCGCCGGCCTCGGCGGTGGCGACATAGCACACCGGAGCGCCGCTAGCGCGGGCGCGCTCTTCGGCCAGGGCACTCTTGCCCGACCGGGCACCGCCCAGGATCAGCTCACGCATGCGCACCCGGCGCGACCGAGGGCGACGACCAAGCCTAGACCAAGCCCTCGAACGGCTGGACGTCGATCCAGTCGCCGGCGGCGACGCCATCGCTATCGGCAGGAAGGACGACGAAGCAATTGGCGCGGCTCATCGAGGTCAGGCGGCCCGAGCCCTGCGAGCCCGTACGCTCGACCACGGGGGTGCCATCGTCGGCGCGCCCGAGCACCGCGCGCTGATAGTCGGTGCGGCCCGGCTTCTTGGGGAAATCGGCCGCGGTCCGGGCCCGCAGCGTGGTCGCCGTCCGGTAGGGCCGGCCGCCAATGGCGCCCAGCGCCGGCTGGACGAACTGATAGAAGGTGACCATCGCCGAGACGGGATTGCCCGGCAGCCCGAAGAACACGGCCTCGCCCAGGAAGCCGAAGTTGAGCGGGCGCCCCGGCTTCATCTTGATCTCCCAGAAGCCCACGTCGCCCTGCTCGGCGAGCACGACCGCCACGTGGTCGGCCGCCCCGACCGACACCCCGCCCGTGGTCACCACCACATCGTTGTCCTGGGCAGCCGCCCAGAGCGAGGCCTCGACCGCCGCGCGCTCGTCGGGTAGGTGACCGCGGTCGTCGACCGTCATGCCCAGGCGCTCGAGCATGCCCCAGACCGTGTAGCGGTTGCTGTCGTAGAGCCCGCCCGGCTGCAGCGTTTGGCCGGGCTCGTGGAGCTCGTCGCCGGTGGCGAACAGCGCCACCCGCGGCGCCCGCCACACCAGCGCCTCGGTGCGCCCGACCGAGGCGAGCACACCCAGCTCGGCGGGGCGCACGCGTGTGCCCGCTGCCAGGGCGAGATCGCCCGGGGCGAGATCCTCACCCGCCGGGCGCACGTTGTCGCCGGCGCGGGCGCTGTGGATGGCGACCGTGGCGCCGTCGACCTGGGTGCGCTCCTGCATGACCACGCTGTCGGCCCCTTGCGGGATGGGCGCGCCCGTCATGATGCGCGCGCATTGGCCCGGGCCGACGGCGGCGTCGAGCGGGTGGCCGGCCCACGCCGTGCCGATCAGGGTCAGCTGGGCGCTGCCGTCATCGCGCAGGTCACTGCCGCGAAAGGCGAAGCCATCCATCGCCGCGTTCGTATCGGGCGGGATGTGGATCCCGGAGACGACGTCCTCGGCCAATACGCGCCCCAGCGTCCGGCGCAGGGGCACGGTCTCGGTGGTCGCCACCGGCGTGAGCGCGGCAGCGATGCGCTCATGGGCCTCGGCGACGGTCAGCGCGCCGGTGCGGCCGTGGCCGCTATCGCAGTCGGTCGGTCGGGCGGTGGCATTCGTTTGGGTCATGAATCGCTCCCGGCGGCGACGAGCTCGGCGGCGATCGCATCGCGCTCGTCCGGTGTATTGATGTTGCGGAATGCGTCGGGCAGATCGCGGAAGTCGGCGTCGGCGACCCGGTGCCGGGCGAACCACTGGTCGACCTTGCGCCCGCCCGCGGCCAGCCAGTCGCGCAGGTCGCCGGCCAAGTCGGTGGGGGCGAGGACGAATACGGGCTGGCGGCGCTCACCGTCGTTGGCGACCGCGATCGCCGCAGCATCGCGTTCGCGCGCTGCGCTCAAGCGGGCGACCAAATCGGCGGGCACGAACGGCGAATCGCAGGGTGCGGTCACGACCAGCTCGGTCGCGGCCGATTCCATGCCCGCGAGCAGCCCGGCCAGTGGGCCCAAGTAGCCCTCGATGGTATCGGCGATGACCTCGGCCCCGAGTGCCCGATAGGCCTCGCCGTTGCGATTGGCATTGATGAGCACACGGCCCACCTGCGGCGCCAGCCGCGCCAAGGCGTGCGCCGCCAACGGGCGGCCCGCCAGCTCGATCAAGCCCTTGTCGGTGCCGCCCATGCGGCGGGCACGCCCGCCAGCGAGCAACACCCCCGTGATGCGGTAGGTGGCGGGTGCGGCGTCGGGGTCGGACACTAGCGGGTCGTCTCCTTTGGTCGGGCTCACTCGGGGATCGCTACGCCAGCGGTCTCTTTGATCTCTTCCATGACGACGTAGGTGTGGGTCTCACGCACCCCGGGCGCGGCCGACAGGCCTTCGCCCAGGAACACCCGATACGCCTGCATATCCGGGACACGCACCTTGACCAGGTAGTCGAAGCCCCCGGCGACCATGTGGCACTCCTGCACCTCCGGGCGGTGTACCACGGCCTCCTTGAAACGCTCGAACACGTCGGGTGTCGTGCGATCCAGCGTGATCTCGACGTACAACAACAGCCCGACGTCGACGCGCTGGGGATCGAGCAAGGCCACGTAGTCGCGGATGTAGCCGGCCTGCTCGAGGCGGCGCACGCGCTCCAGGCAAGGCGTGGCGCTGAGGTTGACCCGACGCGCGAGCTCGACGTTGGCGATACGCGCGTTACCCTGGAGCTCGCGTAGGATTCTCTTATCCGTACGGTCCAGCGTGTGGTCGGATCCTTTGCGTGCAGCCCTTTTGGGCATCCGCTCGCACCCATTCTGCGCCATCGCCTAGCATATTATCCTGCCAGCCGGCGCAACGAAGCAAAACATTTTGCCGACGATCCGCGTATATTCTCCGCGAAGCTTGTCGAGGTGAGCAAACCATGATCTTCGCCGAACCCCCTGCCAAGCCGGACCCGTTGCGCGCCGAGATCCAGCGTCACTACCGCATCGACGAGGAGACCTGGGTCGATGAGCTGCTCGAGCACGTCGGGCTCGAGCAGGAGCAGCGCCAGCGCATCGAGGGCCACGCCCGCAAGCTCGTCGAGGCGGTGCGCGCGGGCCGTCTCGGGCGGGGCGGTGTCGACGCCTTCATGGTCGAGTACGAGCTCTCGTCCGAGGAAGGCGTGGCCTTGATGTGCTTGGCGGAGGCGTTGCTGCGCATCCCCGACACGGAGACCGCTGATCGGCTGATCCGCGACAAGATCGGTAGCGGCGACTGGGCCGAGCACCGCGGCCACTCGCCCTCGCTGTTCGTCAACGCCTCGACCTGGGGCCTCATGCTCACCGGTAGCGTGGTCAAATTCGGCCGCCGCAAGGAGCACAACCTCTCGGCCGTGCTGGGACGCCTGGTGGCCCGTAGCGGCGAGCCGTTCATCCGCCAGGCCGTGCGCCAGGCCATGAACATCATGGGCCGCCAGTTCGTCCTGGGCCGCGATATCGAGGAAGCGCGCAAGCGCGGCCGCGAGATGGAGGCCAAGGGCTATCGCTACTCCTACGACATGCTGGGCGAAGGCGCGCGCACCGAGGAGGATGCCCAGCGCTACTACGCCAACTACGCCCATGCCATCGAGGTCATCGGTAAGCAGTCCGCTGGCCAAGGGGTCA
Source organism: uncultured Ectothiorhodospiraceae bacterium (assembly GCA_964442145.1). Taxonomy (GTDB): domain Bacteria; phylum Pseudomonadota; class Gammaproteobacteria; order XJ16; family Halofilaceae; genus Halofilum. Next base: position 4,320 of record CAYTWS010000150.1, read on the forward strand.
TCGATTCGCCTGGTATATCGGTCAAGCTCACCGCCCTGCACCCGCGCTTCGAGATCGGCCAAATGGATCGGGTCCGCGATGAGCTCATCCCGCGCGCGCGCAGCCTCGCGCGCATGGCCAAGGAGCGCCACATGGGCTTCAACATCGACGCCGAGGAGGCCGAGCGCCTCGAGCCCACGCTCGAGGTATTCGAGGCCCTGGCCGCGGACCCGGAGCTCGCCGATTGGGACGGGCTCGGCATCGCGATCCAGGCGTATCAGAAGCGCGCACTGCCCGTGGTCGATTGGCTGGCCGACCTGGGTCGCCGCACGCATCGACGCTTGATGGTGCGCCTGGTCAAAGGGGCCTACTGGGACACCGAGGTCAAGCTCGCGCAAGAGAAGGGACTCGACGACTACCCCGTGTTCACGCGCAAGGCGAACACCGACGTGTCCTATCTCGCCTGCGCGCGGCGTCTGCTCGCCAACCGCGACGTGATCTATCCCCAGTTCGCCACGCACAACGCCCACACGGTCGCGGCCGTCTACGACTTCGCCGGCGACCGCGAGGGCTACGAATTCCAACGCCTCCACGGCATGGGCGAGGCCCTCTACGAGCAAGTCCTCGGCGAGGCAAAGCTCGATATCCCGGTGCGCATCTACGCACCGGTGGGCTCGCACGAGGATCTGCTGCCCTATCTCGTGCGCCGGCTGTTGGAGAACGGCGCCAACAGCTCGTTCGTCAACCGCCTCATCGACGACCGCACCCC
>CAYTWS010000151.1:0-5065 GCA_964442145.1 uncultured Ectothiorhodospiraceae bacterium
TGCGGTCCATCTCGGTGACCTCCTCGGGGCGCTCGTCGATGAGCAGCACGATGAGATAGCACTCGGGGTTGTTCGAGGCGATGCTCTGGGCGATGTTCTGCAGCATCATCGTCTTGCCCGCCTTCGGCGGGGACACGATCAGCCCACGCTGGCCCTTGCCGATCGGGGCCATGATGTCGATCACGCGTGCGGTGATATCCTCGGTCGAGCCATTGCCCCGCTCCATGCGGAACCTCGAGGTCGCGTGCAGCGGCGTGAGGTTCTCGAACAGGACCTTGTTCTTGGCGTCCTCGGGCGGGCCGAAGTTGATCTCGTCGACCTTGAGCATGGCGAAATACCGCTCGCCCTCCTTGGGCGGGCGGATCTTGCCCGTGATGGTATCGCCCGTGCGCAGGTTGAACCGGCGGATCTGGCTGGGCGAGACATAGATGTCGTCCGGGCCGGCGAGATAGGAGCTATCGGCGGAGCGCAGAAAGCCGAAGCCGTCCTGCAGGATCTCCAGGACCCCGCCGCCGTAGATGTGCTCGCCCTTTTTCGCACGCGCCTTGAGGATGGAGAAGATGACATCCTGCTTGCGCGAGCGCGCCACGTTCTCGATGCCCATGTCTTGGGCCAACTGGATGAGATCCGTCGCGGGCTGCGACTTCAGTTCGGTCAGGTTCATCGGTTCCGTTCGGGGCTGTTGGGGTTGTTACGGATACGCCTCGGAGAGGCACGCAGCGGCTGCGCCGGGTCGGCGTTATCGTGCTCTGCTAGAAAGGCTTTCGGGGAGGTATCGCTCGGGGACAGCGACAACCGAATTATGGCGGCGACCCTAGCACGGCCGCGCTGGGGCGTCCATACATCCGTCGGCCGGGCCGCCCGCCCCGAAGCGGCCCGGCCCGGCGCCTCATACGTTGCTGTCGATGAAGGCCGTCAGCTGGGATTTCGACAAGGCCCCGACCTTGGTCGCCTCGACGTTGCCGTTCTTGAACAGCATCAGCGTCGGGATCCCGCGGATGCCGTACTTCGGCGGCGTATCCGGGTTATCATCGATGTTGAGCTTGGCGATCTTGAGCCGATCGGCGTAGTCGTCGGCGATCTCCTCGAGTATCGGGTGAATCGCCTTACACGGGCCGCACCACTCGGCCCAATAGTCCACCAGGACGGGCTTATCCGACTGCAAAACGTCCTGGTCGAACGTTTGATCGCTCACCTCTTGAATATTTTCGCTCACCGGGCGGGCCTCCAAATTGTAGCTAGACGCGGAGTATGCCACGATTCTGCCCGATTCATCGCCCCGGGCGTCAATCGACCCCGGGCCGCCACTTCGATGGCCGACTATGAGCGCGAGCGAGCATCACTTAAGCGACACCTCTTTCGCATCGTTCGACCTGCCCGCGTCCGTCGCCGACGCCGTCGGGGAGGCGGGCTTTACCTATTGCACCCCGATCCAGGCGCAGACGCTGCCGTACGCGCTCGCCGGCCGCGATGTCGCGGGCCAGGCCCAGACGGGCACGGGCAAGACGGCGGCGTTCCTCATTGCCGCGTTCACGCATCTGCTGCGCCACGCCCCATCACCCGAGCGCCAAGCGACCCAACCGCGGGCGTTGATCGTCGCGCCCACGCGCGAGCTGGCGATCCAGATCCACAAGGACGCCCAGACCCTGGGGCAATACACCGGCCTGAGACTGGCGCTCGCCTACGGCGGCACCGATTACGATAAGCAACGCAAGGCGATCGCCGCGGGCTGCGATGTGCTCATCGGCACGCCAGGGCGCCTCATCGATTACTTCAAGCAAGGGGTCTATGACCTGCGCCGTATTGAGGTGGCGGTGCTCGACGAGGCCGACCGTATGTTCGATCTCGGCTTCATCGCCGACGTGCGCTATCTCTTGCGGCGTATGCCCGCGCCCAGCGAGCGCCTGTCCATGCTGTTCTCGGCGACGCTGTCGTATCGCGTGACCGAGCTGGCGTTCGAGCACATGGACCATCCCGCCCACCTCCAGTCCGAGGCGGAGACGGTCACGGGCGAGCGCGTCGAGCAAGTCGTCTATCACCCCGCCAACGACGAGAAGATCGCCTTGTTGGTCGGCCTCATCCAGCGGGTTCGGCCGCCCCGGGCGCTGGTGTTCCTCAACACCAAGCGCGGTGCCGAGCACGTGCTGCGCTACCTCAAGGGCAACGAGATCGACGCGGCGGTGCTCTCCGGCGACGTGCCGCAGCGCAAGCGTCAGCGGCTCCTCGAGGACTTCCAATCGGGCAAGCTGCCCGTGCTGCTGGCCACGGATGTCGCCGCACGCGGGCTGCATATCCCCAACGTCACCCACGTATTCAACTTCGACCTGCCACCCAATGGCGAGGACTACGTCCATCGCATCGGCCGCACCGCCCGCGCGGGCGAGACGGGCCATGCGGTGAGCTTCGCGAGCGAGGACACGGCCTTCTATCTGCCCGATATCGAGGAGTATATCGACGCCAAGCGCCCCAGTGCCGCGGTAACCAATGAGGTGCTCGCCGAGCTGGCGCCGCCGGCGCCGCGCGAGCCGCGCCGGCGGGACGATCGCGGCCCTGCGGGTAACAACAAGGGGGGCCGGGGTCGGCAAGGCTCATCCGGGGGCACCGGCGAGCGCGCTGGGCAAAGCCAACGAGACGCCGACTCGGGCGCGGGGCAGGGCGAACGGAGCGGGCGGCGCAAACGCCGCCGGCGCCGCCGGCGCAAGCCCACCGACTCGAGCGCTTCCACCTGAAGCGCGCGCTCACGCTTCGCGCGCTGCGGGTGCGCCGCGTACCATGAGCCCCGCGCACGCCGGTGGGGCCAGTAACGGGACGAACCGCCATGAAGATCGACAGTGTCTGTGTGCTCGGCGGGACCGGGTTCGTCGGTTGCCACCTGGTCTCGCGGCTGGCCAAGCAACGCAAGCACGTGCGGGTGCTGACGCGGCGCCGCGAGCGCCACAAACAGCTGCTCGTGCTGCCCTATGTCGAGGTGGTCGAGGCCGATGTGCACGACCAGGCGACATTGTCACGCTACTTCGCCGACCGGGACGCCGTGATCAACCTCATCGGCATCCTCAACGAGAAGGGCCACCGCGGCGAGGGCTTCCGCCACGCCCACGTCGATCTGGCCAAGAAGGTCCTCGCCGCGTGCAAGAGCGCGGGCGTGCGCCGGCTGCTGCACATGAGCGCCCTAGGGGTGGACCAAAGCCGCAGCCCCAGCTACTACCTGCGCACCAAGGGTGAGGCGGAGAACCACCTCCACACCTTCGCCGGCTCGGCCGTGGCGCTGACGAGCTTCCGGCCCTCGGTGATCTTCGGGCGCGGCGACGGCTTGTTCAATCTGTTCGCGCGGTTGCTCGCGTTCGCGCCGGCGCTGCCGCTGGCCTGCCCGAATGCCCGCTTCCAGCCGGTCTACGTCGGCGACGTCGTCGAGCGCATGGTCTCCGCCCTGCCCGACCGAGCCACCTTCGGCGAGCGCTACAACCTATGCGGGCCGGAGATCTGGCGCCTCATCGACGTCGTTCGCTATACGGCGCGCTTGGGCGGCTACCGGCGCCTGCTCGTGCCGCTTCCCAACTGGGCCGCCCGCCTGCAGGCGAACCTCTTCGAGTTCTTCCCGGGCAAGCCGTTCTCGCGCGACAACTATGCCTCGCTGCAGATCGACTCGGTCTGCCCCGAGGGCGCGACCTGCCCGACCACGGTGGATGAGGTCGTGCCCTACTATCTCGGCGACGCGACGCGCCAACACCGGCTGCAGGCGCTGCGCCAGGAGGCAGGTCGCCACCACCCGCCGACCTGATGGAGACTTACCTCGTCGGCGGCGCCGTACGCGACCGCCTCCTGGGACGTGAGCCGAGCGAGCGCGACTGGGTCGTCGTCGGCGCCACGCCCGAGGAGCTGGAGGCGGCGGGCTACAAGCGCGTCGGCAAGGACTTCCCCGTCTTCCTGCACCCCGACACCGGTGACGAGCACGCCCTGGCGCGGCGCGAGCGCAAGGCCGGCCACGGCTACCATGGCTTCGCCGTCGACGCCGGCCCCGAGGTCTCGCTCGAGGCCGATTTGGGCCGGCGCGACCTCACGATCAATGCCATGGCGCAAGCCGATGACGGGACCCTCATCGACCCGTATGGCGGCCGCGACGATCTCGCAGCGCGGCGCCTGCGCCACGTCTCGCCGGCGTTCGTCGAAGACCCGCTACGCGTACTGCGCGTAGCCCGTTTCGCCGCCCGGTTTGCGCCACTGGGCTTCACCGTCGCCACCGAAACCCGCACGCTCATGGCCCAGATCGCCGCCAGCGACGAGCTCGAGTGGCTCGCGCCCGAACGGATCTGGCAGGAGACCCAGCGTGCCTTGGGCGAGCCCGAGCCGAAGCGATTCTTCGACGAGCTCGCCGCATGCAATGCCCTCGGCCACGTCCTCCCCGAGCTCGAGGAGGTCTTTGTCGGCGCGGGGCTGCCAGCGGCGAGCCAAGCCCTCACCGAGGCCGCACGCGCCGGTTTGGACCGCGCCCAGCGCTTTGCTGCGCTTTGCCACCCACTGGACACCGACGACGCCCTCGCCCGCCGATGCTCGCGGCTGCCCGTACCGCGCGCGTTCGCCGACCTGGGCGCGCTCGCGGCCACCTGGTACGAGCCATTCCTGGCGCACGCCTTCCAGGACGGCGCGGCGCTCTGGCGCTTTCTGGTGGGCTGCGATGCGCTGCGGCGCCAAGAGCGCTTCGAGCGATTGCTGGCGGCGCTCGCGGCTATCGCGCGCGGCCACGGTGGCGCTGGCGAAGGACCCGCCTCCCTGGCCCGGACGGCCCTGGACGCCGTGCTCGCGGTCGACGGGGGGAAACTCGCTCGTGAAGGCTGGCGCGGTGGCGCACTGGGGGCCGAGCTCGAACGCCGCCGCATCGCCGCCATCGACCGAGTGCTGCACCAGTCAGGGGCCGGCAACCAAGCGTGAGCGGGCCACCCGGGGTCGGCGGCGCACGGCGCCTGGGGCGGGCCGGCGAGCGCACGCCACGCGCGTACCGAGCCCAACCCGGCGGGTGGGGGGGGGGGGGGGGGGGTTTCCCCGGCCCCAGCACAGGGGGACGAAAAGT
>CAYTWS010000152.1:0-5045 GCA_964442145.1 uncultured Ectothiorhodospiraceae bacterium
CCTCGACCACGCGCTCGCGCTCGGCCTCGCGCACCTTCTGCACGATGACCTGCTTGGCCGTCTGGGCGGCGATGCGGCCGAACTCGACCGGCTCCATGGGCTCCTCGATGAACTCGCCCACTTGGACGTTGGGATCCTCGGAGCGCGCGCCCGACAGGGAGATCTGGCGCGTAGGCGACTCCTGCTCGGCGTCGTCGTCGACGACCTCCCAGCGGCGGAAGGCCTCGTAGTCACCCGTGTCGCGGTCGATCGCCACGCGGACGTCGATGTCGCCGCCGTGCTTCTTGCGCGTCGCCGAGGCAAGCGCGGATTCGAGCGCCTCGAAGATCACGCTCTTATCCACCGCCTTCTCGTTGGAGACGGTATCGACCACTAGCAGAATATCTTTATTCATACCTCGCCACTCTACGCGTCAGTCACACGTCGGCCACGACATGCGCTTGGATGACTCGATCGATGGGTAACCGCCATTTCTGGCCATCGACTTCCATCACGATTTCGTCCGACTCCAGGCCGAACAACTGCCCCTTGAACCGTTTACGCCCCTCGAGGGCCTCGTGCAGTCGGATGAAAACCCGCTCACCGGCGAAGCGATCGAAGTCGGCCGGCTCGAACAGGGGCCGATTCACGCCGGGCGAAGAGACTTCCAGGGCATAGGCCTCGGCAATCGGGTCATCGACGTCGAGCGCGGCCGACAGCTGCTCGCTCACGGCGGCGCAGTCGTCGAGCGTGATGCCGGCGTTACAGTCGATATAGACCCGCAGCCGGGCGTTGCCCGAGCCGCCGCCGTACTCGGCGCCCACGAGCTCATAGCCCATGCGGCGCACCACCGGCCCCACGCACTCGTAGATTTGCTTCGAGGCCCGCTGCATCGGGGCTGTGCTCGCCTCCCGTTATCCGACCACGAATAAAAAAGCCCCTTTGAAAGGGGCCTCTCGCGATCCCGAATTTGGTAGCGGGGGCAGGATTCGAACCTGCGACCTTCGGGTTATGAGCCCGACGAGCTGCCTGACTGCTCCACCCCGCAACCGCAGCTGAAAATTATAGCGGCGTTCCGCCGGCGCGACAACCCCGTGTCCCTGGACAGGCAGTGGCGGTGAAAAGCGGAGCCCGGATGCAGGCGAACGCCGGAATCCCGGCCTCGGCCCGCGGGCCCATCGACCGTCACAGCGAGACCGCGGCGATGCACCAGCTCATCAGCGCCGCCGGATAGAGGCCGACCGCCAGCGCGGCCACCCCGTTGATCGACAGGGCCGTACGGAAGGCGAGGCTCTCCTGGAGCACGCCGGTGTCCTCGGGCTCGTCGAAGTACATCAGCTTGACCACGCGCAGGTAGTAGAACGCCCCGATCACGGAGAACACGACGGCGACGACCGCCAGCCAGATCTCCTCGACCTGGATAACCGCGCGCAGCACCGACAGCTTGGCGTAGAAACCCGCCAGCGGCGGCACGCCCGCCATCGAGAACATGAACAGCAGCATCATCAGCGCGAACCAGGGGCTGCGCTGGTTGAGCCCACGAAAGTCGTCGAGGCGCTCGGCCTCCATGCCGCGCCGGCTGAGCAGGATGATCATGCCGAAGGCGCCGGCCGACATGACCGCGTAGACGATCACGTAGAACATCGCCGAGGAATAGCCCTCGGCCGTGCCCGAGAGGATCCCCAGCAAGATGAAGCCGACGTGCGAGATGGTCGAGTACGCCAGCATGCGCTTGATGTTGGTCTGGGCGATCGCGACCAAGTTGCCCAGCACCAGCGACAGCACCGCCAGCACTGCGAGCACGACCTGCCAGTCGGGCTGGTAGACCCCGAGGCCCTCGGTGAGCATCCGCATGAACAGCGCGAACGCGGCCACCTTCGGCGCCGAGCCGATGTAGAGGGTCACCGCCGTGGGCGCGCCCTCGTAGACGTCCGGCACCCAGGCGTGGAACGGCACCGCGCCCAGCTTGAACGCCGCCCCGATGATGATGAACACCATCGCCAGCAGGACGCCGACCTGGTCGACGCCCTCGCGCACGAGGTAGTTGTGGATCTCGAGGATCTCGAGCGAGCCGGTAAGCCCGAAGAGCAGCGACATCCCGTAGAGCAGCATCCCCGAGGCGATCGCCCCCAGGATGAAGTACTTCATCGCGGCCTCGCTGGCGCGCGGCGAGTCGCGATTGAACGCGACCAGCGCATACTGGCACAGCGACATCAGCTCGAGGCCCAGATAGATCGAGAGCATGCTGTAGCCCGAGATCATCACCATCATCCCGAGCACGCCGAACAGCCCCAGCACGAAGTACTCGCCGTGCAACAAGCCCCGGGCCTCGAGATAGGGCCGCGAGTAGACGAACACCCACAGGGTGAGCACCAGCACCGCGAGCTTGAGCAAGAAGCTCATGGGATCGGCGATGAATGCACCGTTGAGCACGATGCGCGCGCCCTCGGGCTGCACCGCCACGGTGGCGATGATCGTCGCCACCAGCGCGGCCTGGGTGAGGAAGAAGGTCGTGCCCCGGCGCTCATCGGTGGCAAAGAGGTCGGCGACCAGGACCACACAGGTCCCGATCAACAACACGATCTCGGGCACCACGGGAAGCAATTCGCTTACGTTCATCGCTCGTTCCCTTACAGCTTGGAGCCCGCGACCTGGCCGACGAGATGATCGACCGCGGGGTGCATGACTTCGAGGAGCGGCGCCGGCCAAACGCCCAGCGCGAGCACGCTCAGCGCGAGCAGGCCCAGCACCGCGAACTCGATCCGGTCCACGTCAGTCAGGCCGGCGACGGCCTCGTTGGCGACGCCGCCGAAGACCACGCGCTTGATCATCCACAGCGTATAGGCCGCGCCCAGGATCAGCGTGAGCGCGGCCAGCGCCGCCAGCCAGATATCGGCGTGGAACGTCGCCAGGATGACCATGAACTCACCCACGAAGCCCGAGGTCCCAGGCAGGCCCGCGTTGCTCATGGCGAACAGCACCATGAACGAGGCGAACACCGGCATGACGTTCACCACCCCGCCGTAGTCGGCGATCATGCGCGTGTGCATGCGGTCGTAGAGCACGCCCACACAGAGGAAGAGCGCCGCCGAGACCAGCCCGTGCGAGACCATCTGCACCATCGCCCCCTCGATGCCCAGCCGCGCACCGGCGGCCTCGGGCGAGCGCGCCACGAGCAGGAACACCACGAACGTCCCCAATGTGACGAAGCCCATGTGCGAGATCGACGAGTAGGCGATCAGCTTCTTCAAGTCGGACTGGGCCAGCGCAACGAAGCCGATATAGACGATGGCGATCAGCGAGAGCGCGATCACCAGCTCGGCGAGCAGTGCGCTCGCGTCGGGCGCAATGGGCAGGCTCAACCGCAGGAAGCCGTAGCCACCCATCTTGAGCATGATCGCCGCCAGGATCACCGAGCCCCCGGTCGGGGCCTCGACGTGCGCGTCGGGTAGCCAGGTGTGGACCGGCCACATGGGGATCTTCACCGCGAATGCAATCAGCATCGCCAGGAAGATCCAGACCTGCTCCTGCATCGACAGCGGGACCCCGTAGAGCCCCTCGAACGCGAACGTCCCTGCCTGGTAATAGAGATACAGCAGGGACACCAGCATCAGGATCGACCCGAGGAACGTGTACAGGAAGAACTTGATGGTCGCGTAGACGCGATTGGGGCCGCCCCAGATCCCGATGATGAGGAACATCGGGATGAGCTGGGCCTCGAAGAAGACGTAGAACAAGATGGCATCGCGGGCGCAGAAGACCCCGATCATGATCCCCTCGAGGATCAGGAACGCACCCATGTATTGCGCCACGCGCTGCTCGATCGAGCGCCAGCCCGCCAGCACCACCAGCACGGTCACGAACGCCGTCAGGACGATCAGCGGTAGCGCGATGCCGTCGACGCCCAGCGCATAATGGACATTGAAGCTGGGCAGCCACGGCCAGAGCTCCTGGAACTGCATCTGGGCCGTGGTGGTGTCGAAGCCCGCATACAGCGCAATGGCGAGCCCGAAGGTGGCCAGCGCGAACACGAGCGCGAGCCGCCGGGCGCCCGCCTCCCCCGACATGGTGACCAGGGCGCCCCCGATGATCGGGAGCCAGATCAGCAGACTCAACAATGGCCAGTCGGCTAGCATGCGCGGTTATTCCTGTCCGTTATCGTTGTGACGGGGCTCAGCGCAGCAGGATCCAGGTCAGTGCGACCAGCACGCCCAGGATCATCGCGAACGCGTAGTGGTAGAGATAGCCGCTTTGCAGATGCCGCACCAAGCCCGAGCAATGCCCCACGGCGCGCGCGGCGCCGTTGACGATCCAGCCGTCGATCACGCGCAGGTCCCCCACACTCGACAAGCCCTGCCCGAGGCGACGGCCACCCCGCATGAACACGGCCTGGTAGAGCTCGTCGAAGCCGTACTTGTATTCCAGCGCCCGATGGATCGGACGCAGCCGGCGTGCGCAGGCCTCGGCGATGCTCGGGCGCACGCCCCAGACGTAGCAGGCCACCGCGATGCCGGCGAGCGCCAGGTAGACGGCCGGCGCCTGGAACGCGTGCAGCATGAACGCGAACCAGCCATGGAAATCGTGGCCCAACTCGCCGATGACATCGTGCGCCGGTAGCACCGGCATCGCCCCGCTGAAGTAGCCGCCGAAGACGATGGGGTCGATCGTCCAGGCGCCGATCACCACCGACGGGATGGCGAGAAGCACCAGCGGCACCGTCACCACCAGGGGCGTCTCGTGGACGTGCTCGCGTGTGTGCTCATCCATGCGCGGACGACCGTGGAACGTCAAAAAGATCATGCGGAACGTGTACAGCGCCGTCACGAACACGCCCAGCAAGACACACACATAGGCGAAGCCGGCCCCCGGGGTGTGCGAGTGATGCACCGCCTCGATGATCACGTCCTTGGAGAAGAAGCCGGCGAAGCCGGGGAAGCCAACGAGCGCCAGCGCACCCAAGAGCGCGGTGGCGTAGGTCACCGGCATATAGCGCCAGAGCCCGCCCATGCGGCGCATGTCCTGCTCGTGGTGCAGCGCGATGATCACCGAGCCCGCCGCCAGGAACA
>CAYTWS010000153.1:0-5018 GCA_964442145.1 uncultured Ectothiorhodospiraceae bacterium
GAGGCCTGGGACACCGCGGCGCTCGAGCGCCGCCACCTCATGCGCTTCGCCGTGGTCGACGCCGACGGCGAGGTCGTCGACACGGGGCGCGACCTGGCGGTGCTGGCGCAGCGCCACGCCCACGCAGCCGAGGCCGATCTCGACACCGGCGACGGTACCTACGAGGTCGACGACGTCACCGACTGGGACTTCGGCGATCTGCCCGACGTCGTCGAGCTCGAGCGCCATGGCGTGACCGTACGCGTCGTCCCCGCCCTGCAGGCGCGCGGCAGCGATGTCGCGCTCACCGTCTTCTCACGTGAGCCAGAGGCCGCCGCCGCCCACCGCGCGGGTGTACGCCGCTTGATCCGGCGCCGCCTGGCCAGCCAGGTGCGGATGCTGGAGCGCGGCCTGGAAGGCCTCGACCGCGTGGCGCTGCACTTCAGCACCCGGATCGACGGGCCGCGCTGGCGCGACGACTTCATCGACGCGGCGGTCGAGCGCGCCTTCCTCGCCGAGCACGACACGCCACGTACGGCGGCCGCGTTCGAGGCCATCCTGGAGGCCGGGCGCGCGCAGCTATGGCCCGTCGCCGAGTCGCTGGTCGGCGAGCTCGACACCATCGGGGCGCGCCAGCGCGCCGTGGGCCGGCGCCTGGAGGGATCCTTGCCGATGACCTGGATCGAGGCGGCGCGCGATCTCGCCGACCAGCTCGACCACCTCATCCATCCCGGTTTCATCACGGCGACGCCGGCGCCGTGGCTGGCGCAGTACCCGCGCTACCTCGACGCCATCGCGCGCCGGCTGGATGTGCTCGACCGCGAGCCCGAGCGCGACCGCCAGGGCCGCGCCCAGATCGAGCCGTTGTGGGCGCGCGTGCGCGCGCTGCTGCCGCCGTTGACCCAGCTCCCCTGGGCCGACGCCGAGCTCCAGGAGCTGCGCTGGCTGATCGAGGAGCTCCGGGTGTCGCTGTTCGCGCAACACCTCGGCACGAGCCGGTCGATCTCGCCCGCCAAGCTGGAAAAGCGCATCGACCACTTCTCACGAGGCTAGTCGGAGTATCGCAAATGCGCGTACCCCTTGCCCCTTCGCCCTTCGCCCTTCGCCCGTCGCCCGTCGCCCGTCGCCCGTCGTAACACCTAGAAAGTCAGCCCGACCGTCGCGGCGCCGCCGACCTCGTTGTCGTTGCCCGCGACCGCGATCTCGGCGCGCAACACCTCGAACGGCGACAAGCCCACGCCCACCGAGGCGACATCGCGCGCATCCCCGGCGAGGTTGGCCCGGTAGCCGCCGCGCAGCTGCACCCAGCCCAGGACGTCGACGGTGGCGCCGAGGGAGGCGAAGCGGTTGTCGTCGGCGAAGCCGACCGAGCTATTCTCGGTCACATCGACATCGCCGGCGAGACTGAACCATCCCCAATCGTAGGCGACACCGGCGCGCGCGGTGGGCTCGATCTCGACGGTGTTGCCCAGTGTCGTCTCGTACTCGTTACTGATGGCGTTGCGCACGGTCAGCCCCGCGCTGAAGGCCCCGAGGCCGAGGCGCGCGCCAAGATCGACGTTGGTGTCGTCGTATGTCTCGGTGAAGCGGTCGGCATCGACGTTGTCCGAGTCGGCGTCGTCGACCGTTTGGACGTAGTCGAAGACCTGGACGGTTTGCGATTTCGGGGTCACACCGATCGCCAGGCTCGGCCCGCCGAGGTCGAACGCGGTCGACAGGGTGAGCCCGATCTCGTCGACCGCGACACCGCGGGCGAAGACGCGCGAATTCAGGTCGTTCTGCGGATCGACGGTGAAGGTATCGGGGGTACCATCGCCATCGGAATCCTCGATGAACTGCGAGCTGTTACAGTTGCTCTCGTTGCCGTTCTCGATGTGGGTAGCGCACTGATCCAGGTCGTCGGCGACGTCGCTCAAGAACGTATCCTCGTACGTGCTGGTCGCGCTGACCGTCCCCCAGCCGCTGTAGGACACACCGACGCCGAGCGTGGGCCCCGGCACGCTGGCGGCCAGCGCGCCGGCGAACTCGCCCTCGACGGGCTTGCCCGTGACGTCCTGTAGGCCACCGTTGAGCTCGTTCGTGTCTTGGGATACGACACGCACCGCGTCCGCCGCCTCCTGGCGCGTAGTCGGATTGGTGGTGTTCGCAAACTCATTGAGCTCGGTCTCGGCGTCGGAGATGCTCTGATCCATTTCGTCGACGTATTGGGCGTCCTGGAAGTCGTCGAGCGCGCCGCGCAGATCGTCCTGGTCGAACGCCCGCGCCGCGGCCGAGGTCTGGAGATTGAAGTCGGACGACTCGGGCATCGCCGACAACGCCGCCGGATTCGACAGGGTCGACCGGGACGGATCCGCGATGGCGACACCGGAGCCCCCTTGGGCCAGTGAAGCGGGGTCGAACGTGTGGAACGTGCTCGCGTGCGCCGCCGTAGCGGCCATGAGCGAGGGCGCGCAGACGGCGACGGCGAGACGGTGAAAGCGCGGCATTGGGCGGCCTCCCTAGTCGCTCAGCGATAGTGTCTTTGTTCGGCGGCCCCAACCTCTATGCAAGTCTTGTGCCCAAGAAGGCCCAGGAAATCGGCCTGCGGTCGCACGTGGTTGTCATGCGCAGTCGCATCGTGCGCGTAGGCGTCTAGTGTCAGGCGCAGATAGGCGTTGGCGAATCGCTCGGGCGGGACAACGATTCGCCGGTTGCCAATGCGCGCGCATACATCCAGTCAACATGCCACGTACCAGCGTGAACGCGTCGCTGAACTCCGCCAGCGCTGGAATACACGGCGGCCGGCGTGCTGCGGTGACACACTGGCCGGCTGTGGCCCCTCGGTGGGGATACTCATGATGCCGTGGCGGTACTGCAACGCATCTTGGCTCGCGCCGCCATGCGGCGCGTGATTCGTGACGCGCCAGCCGTTGTCGCAGAACCAAACGAGCAACGGAGGTGCCCGCCACCTTCGGGGATATGCACGAAGCGTACGCGCTCACTGCCACGGTAGAAGATCGGCATGGACGGTCCGCCAACGCGGCTCAGTCGCTGCCAATCGACGCCCTAGCATCGTCGTCGAGGAGACACTCGAACAAGCCCACCACGCGCTCAGCCGCGCGCTCCGGCCGCCAGGGTTCCGCGGCGGTCAGCGCTCGGTTGCAGGCACTGCGGAAGGCCTTCTCATCGTGGCTCAGCCGCTGCAGCGTCTCCAGCCACGGGCGCGCCTCGTCGTCCTCTGGGACGACGTTGTAGCAATCGCGGCATCGCGCGGGGATGTCGAACGTAAAGCCACCACCATTCAGCTGTTCGGGGATGCCGGCGTGGTTGCTCGCCAGAACCGGGATACCCCCCAACTGCGCCTCGGCGATGACGCGGGCCGAGGCCTCCTCCCAGAACGAAGGCACCAACAAGGCGGTCGTGCGGGCATAGACACGGCGCAGATCCCGCTGGTTCGTCAACCACCACATATTGGTCTGCTGGGTTAGCTCTACGCCGGCGGCGCGCCAGTCGGCCATCGTATAGCGGCCCTCGACTCCGAGGAAGGTAAGCTCGGGCGCCTCGCGCAGCGCGAGATCGAGCAGGCGCAGGAACATGGTCGCGCCCTTCTCCGGCGCGGGATTCACCATGGTCACGAGGCCATGACGGCGTCCCTCCGGCATTGCCGCCAGCGTCTCTTTTGGGTTCGCGTAGGACGTCTTGGCGATCACCGACGGCAGGACTGGGGTCTCGATACCGAGCGTGCGCGTGTAGAGCGACTGCATGAACCTCGAGGGCACCAACACGTGGTCGAATGGCGCGAACATCGCCGCATCGTCGTGGTGCTCCGTCGCCAGGTAGAACACGAGCCGCGGTGTCAGATGCCGCAACTGCGCGTGGAGGTCACGGGCGACGGCGTCGGCACCGAAAGTGATCACGAGATCGGGCGGGTCCTCACACAAGACCTGGCCGACGAGGCGCCCGTAATCGTCCGCCTCGGCCTGGTGCAGGTTCGCCTCGACCGTGCTGCGTGTGCGGTAGAGCTCGTGGACGACCCCACGGCAGTGGATCCGCAGGCGTCGCCCAATGTAGTCGGGACCGGCCCCGCGCTCGCCGATCGCGCGCGCGAGCGGATACTCTCGATCGCCGTAGAACAGCGTGCACGTAATCGCGCGGCAATCGTGACCGGCCGCGGCCAGCACCTCGAGCACGCTATGCAGGGAAACGGTCGAGCCCGTCCGCGTATCCAGCAACGAGCGCGGCGCGACGAAAGCGATCCGGCTCATCCGTGCTCGCTCTCTCGTCGGCCCTTCGGACGGCGCGTACCGTTTACCCCACCCGCTCCCCTTATTGTTGCTCGAGGATCTTCACGCCCGAGATGACCTCCTGCAATGGGCCACCGCTATAGTCGAAGTCTTCCGCGGTGAAGTTGACCAACATCCCGTCGGCGCTATCCCCAGCGAAACCGGCCTGCAAGACGCCCGTATCTTCTCCGGAAGATCCTTCGAGTGACACGACGAAAGAGCGGTCACCATTGCTTGGGTCGATCGTCGCCGTCCCCTCCATGGAGTTGAGGTTTTCCAGCACCTCC
Organism: uncultured Ectothiorhodospiraceae bacterium; assembly: GCA_964442145.1. Taxonomy (GTDB): domain Bacteria; phylum Pseudomonadota; class Gammaproteobacteria; order XJ16; family Halofilaceae; genus Halofilum. The sequence goes on from CAYTWS010000153.1 coordinate 4,529, forward strand.
AAGGATCCGGGGCCCGTCAGATCGAGGACCACGTCGCCCGTATTGATATCCGCAGTACCGCCACCGATCGACATGTCGACGGACAGATTACTGACAGTCCAACTATCGCCGTTGACGGTCCCCACCGGGGAAGGCCCGCTCATTGTTCCATACGATAGGGTTCCCGGTGCACTGAAGACATCGCTGAGCTCATCAGTGGTCGTCGGATTTTCGGAGTACGCCCACGGGAAACTGCCCGTGACCGTTTGCTCGGTCTGGCTATCGTCGACGACGATGTCGCCGTCCCAGCGACCCCAGGTGGCATCCAAGGTGTCAACACTCCCTGACTCGACTAGAGATACATTGCTCGTAGCGTCGATGACTAGCGAGCCGGCGAAGTCCACTAGACGGAAATTTCCGTCACTGTCGACCTGCGCCGAGCATTGCTCGTCGCTAAGAGGGTGTCTACAAAATCAGGCGGCATGGGTTAGCCGTTTGGCGAGTAGTCGGG